>CAZTPB010000047.1:0-13231 GCA_964614555.1 uncultured Bacteroides sp. | reverse complement strand
GCCACCTATCTCTACATCGTGACTTATCCTGACGGACGGCGCGAGAGCGGGAAGGTGATGGTGAAGTGAGGAAGCAACCGTTTAATTTTTCAGAGAATGTTTTGGCCATCCGAAAAAAAACAGTACCTTTGCAGCCGCTTTTGAAGCATCGTAGGGCGCGAAAGCGCTTCGTGTGATGGTGAATTAAGCAAACGACAAACTTAATTTAGAGTAACACAATTAGTTTAAAGCAATGAGAAACATTGAAATCAAAGGTACTGCGAGACCTGTAGTTGGCAAGAAGTCAACCCGCGAAATCCGCAAAGCTGACAGCATCCCCGCTGTATTGTATGGTGTAGAAAGAGGAGAAAACAACCTCCCCGTAGCCACTCACTTCACTGTGACAAACGACGAAGTGCGCAACCTCATTTACACTCCGCACATCTACTCTGTTGATCTCGTTATCGACGGAAAAGCTTGCAAGGCTATCCTGAAGGATATCCAGTTCCACCCTGTGACTGACCGTATCCTCCACATCGATTTCTATCAGATTACTGAAGAGAAGCCCATCGTAATGGAAGTGCCCGTATCGCTGGAAGGTTTGGCAGAGGGTGTACGTGCCGGTGGTAAACTGCAGTTGCAGATGCGCAAGCTGAAAGTGCGTGCTACCTACGACAAGATCCCCGAAAAGCTGACTGTAGATGTGACAAGCCTCGGCCTTGGCAAGACTATCAAGGTAGGCGAACTCAGCTACGAAGGCCTGGAGTTGGTAAACTCTAAGGAGGTAGTGGTTTGCGCCGTTCAGCTGACACGTGCCGCACGTGGTGCAAGAAGTGCACAGTAAAATCACAGACACATAGATGACTAAAAGCCAAGAAGCAAAGGTTATGCCATACAAATGCAGACTCTTCAGCTTCTTGGCTTCTTTGTTTTCTAACAACCAGAAAGAACCGGATTTGATGAAATACCTGATTGTAGGCTTAGGAAACATCGGCGACGAATATCGGGACACACGCCACAACATCGGATTCAACGTCGTGGATGCCCTCGCCAAAACATCCGACGCCTCCTTTACCGACAAACGCTACGGTGCTGTAGCCACCGTCTCCCTGAAGGGCAGGCAACTGATATTGCTGAAACCATCGACTTACATGAACCTGAGCGGAAATGCTGTGCGCTACTGGATGCAGCAGGAGAAGATTGCTTTGGAAAATGTACTGGTGGTGGTGGATGACCTGGCACTACCTTTTGGTGCATTGCGCCTGAAGCCCAAAGGAAGCGATGCAGGACACAACGGACTGAAGCACATTGCCGCTACACTGGGCACACAGAATTATGCCCGCCTGCGCTTCGGCATCGGCAACGACTTCCCGCGCGGACACCAGATAGACTTTGTACTCGGCAAATTCACGGACGAAGATTTGCAGACGATGGACGAGCGGGTGGGCATCGCCGTGGAGATGATAAAGAGCTATTGTCTGGCAGGACTCGA
This sequence comes from uncultured Bacteroides sp., assembly GCA_964614555.1. Lineage (GTDB taxonomy): Bacteria > Bacteroidota > Bacteroidia > Bacteroidales > Bacteroidaceae > Phocaeicola_A. The sequence continues at coordinate 11,760 of CAZTPB010000047.1, read as the reverse complement.
AATCACGATGAACCAGTTCAACAAAAAATAATCTCCATCGTAACCATGTCAAAAATCGAAGCACGCATAGACAAATGGCTGTGGGCAGTGAGGGTGTTCAAGACTCGCACCATCGCGGCAGAAGCCTGCAAGAAGGGGCGCGTTATGCTGGGAGGAAACACGGTGAAACCCGCACGCATGATACGACCGGGAGACATCGTCGAGGTGCGCAAACCACCTGTAACCTACTCATTCAAGGTGTTGCAAGCCATCGAGAACCGGGTGGGTGCCAAATTAGTGCCTGAAGTGATGGAGAATGTGACTCCTCCTGCACAGTATGAACTGTTGGAGATGAGCCGCATCAGCGGGTTCATTGACAGGGCACGTGGCACAGGACGACCGACGAAGAAAGACCGCCGCGCCATGGAAGAGTTTACAACTCCTGTCTTTGAGGATGACTTTGATTTCGACTTCGACTTCACCGATGAGGGGGAAGAGTGATGTCAATGACAAAATCGGCCACAACGGGCAGGTGGTCGCTATATCCGCCCAAATAGCGTCCGCCCAAATGGGTGCGGAAGGGTTTCTTCCCGCCATATTTCTCATCATTTTCTAACAGGAAAGGGGGCTTGTACACAAAAGCCCCGGCTGTGTCGGCGCAGACGTGCTGACCGGCCTGAAGCAACGGAGCCGACACCAGCAGATGGTCTATCAGTTCCCACCGCCCTTGATAGGCATAACTGCCCTGTCCCGACTTTCCCAACAAATCATAAAGCACATTTTCTTCCAACGGTACTTCGTCGTCACAAAGGCGTACACCCAACAACCGGCCTGCCGACGAACGGGCAGAGAGGTCGTCGTTGAAGTCTCCCATCACCACCGTGCGAGGCACTTGGCGCAAACGGCTTACCGAATCGACGGCCTGCCGCAACACATTGGCCGCCAGCATACGGAAAGGTTCGCTCTGCCGGCTTCCTCCATAGCGCGAAGGAAGATGACAGACAAAGACATCGAGTGTATCGGCCGTAGCCAACAGGCCGGAGACATGGAGAATGTCGCGCGTCGGACGGTCGCCTCCAAGGATAGGGATGTGCCGGACGGACAACGGACGGAAGCTGCCGGGCAGATAGAGCAGAGCCACATCCACACCACGCTCATCGGGTGAATCAGTCACCACATACTGATAGCCGGCGTTCCTCAACGGCGAACGGCGGGTCAGGTCGCGGAGCACACTATCATTCTCCACTTCACACAAGCCCACAAGGTCGGGCATCCTATTTTCTCCCACGGCGGCCAGCACCTTGCTGACGGCTATCAGTTTCCGGCGATAGCGGTGAGGCGTCCAATTCTTCATTCCGCCAGGCAGAAACTCCGAATCATCCTTCAACGGGTCGTCCTGACAATCAAACAGATTCTCTACATTGTAAAACACCACCCTCAACGTGTCGGGAGGCACGGACTGTCCCTGCCCATACCCCAAACTGAAGATGCCCCAAAGCATCCCAAGGAGCCACGAACGACGGAGGATAGGGAGAAAAGCGTCCATCAACCTTGAAAATAGATGCGTTTCACCCGATTACTCACCCCCGTAAGTATTTCGTAAGGGATGGTGCCCAAGATGTCACTCAGCACCGTCACGGGAAGTCCGTCGCCGAAGATGACGACCGGGTCACCCTCCTTGCATACGACATCCGTGACATCTATCATGCAGACATCCATACAGATATTTCCCACATAGGGAGCCTTCCGGCCGTTTACCAGACAATAGGCATTGCCATTTCCCAAACGGCGATTGAGTCCGTCCGCATACCCGATGGGCAGTGCGGCCACGCGCGAAGGACGGACAAGTTTTCCCCGCCGGCTATAGCCCACCGTGTCGTCAGCAGGCACGTCGTGTATCTGTAGGATGGTCGTCTTCAGGGTACTGACATTGTTGATGATGGAGTTGTCGATAGGACTGACACCGTAGAGGCCAAGTCCCAAGCGCACCATATCCAACTGTATGTCGGGGAAACGCTCGATGGCGGCAGAGTTGCAGATGTGGCGCAGTATTTTGTGTGCAAAAGCCCCTTGCAATGTCTCCGAGGCTTGCATGAACAACGCTATCTGCCGGCGGCTGAAAGCATCGAACTCTCCGCTATCGCTCCCCACAAAGTGTGAGAAGACGGATCGTGGGGTGACTGCATTCTGCCCTTTCAGGGAAGCGATAAGGCCATGCATCTCTTCAGGCAAGAAACCGAGGCGGTGCATCCCCGTGTCTATCTTCACATGGATGGGGAAATTGGTCACCCCCTCCTTTTCGGCAGCCTTTACCAGTTCGGTCAGCAGGTGGAAACTGTACACTTCCGGCTCCAACCGATAGTCGAACATCGTCTTGAAGGCGGTCTGCTCAGGGTTCATGATGATGATGGGGCATGATATGCCGGCCTTGCGGAGCTCTACACCCTCGTCGGCTACGGCAACGGCCAGATAGTCCGCCTGATGGTCTTGCAATGTTTTCGCTATCTCATACGAGCCTGCACCGTAGGCAGAAGCTTTCACCATACACACCATTTTTGTCTCGCGGTGAAGTTTGCTCCGATAGTAGTTGTAGTTGGCCACCAAGGCATTGAGGTCAATCTCCAGGATGGTCTCGTGCACCTTCAGTTCCAGTTGCTCCGTCAGGGTATCGAAGCGGAAACGGCGTGCGCCTTTGACCAATACCACCTCGTTGCGCAAAGAAGTGAACACCTCGGATGCCAGCAACGACTCGGTGGAGGGGAAGAAGTGCTTCTCCATGGTGAAATAGCCGGCCGAAGCGGAAATCTCCTCTCCCACCCCTATCACCTTGTCAACGTGCCGGTTTTCCACCAATTGGGCCACCTTGCGATAGAGCAGTTTGGCTGTCTGTCCCGTTTCCAAGAGGTCGGAAAGAATGAGCGTCCGGCTCCGCCCTTTACGCTCGGGGCGACGCGCCATAAAGTCGAGCGCGATGTCGAGCGAAGCAAGGTCGGAGTTGTAAGTGTCGTTGATGACGGTACACCCGCGCCTCCCTTCCTTCACCTCCAGCCGCATGGCCACCGGCTCCAATTGTGCCATCCGTTCGGCTATCCGTTCGGGCTTCATCATCAGGTAGAGACAGACGGCCAGGGCATTGAGCGAATTTTCAATCGAAGCATCGTCAATGAAAGGGATGCGGTAACAACCGTCGAACCCCAGGAAGCGGTAATGCACTTCGGTGTCAGCCTCTCCTTTACAGATGGAGCGGATGTAGAGAGGCTTTTCGTCGTCGGTCACCGACCAGGCTATTTCGCGTGCCGTCAGCATCGATTTGGCCACACATTCGCACAAGAGTTCGTCGTCGCCGTTGTAGATGATGACATCGCAATCCTTGAACAGTTGCAACTTCTCCAGACACTTCTCCTGCAACGAATAGAAGTTCTCCTGATGCGCCCCACCTATGTTGGTCAGCACACCGATAGTGGGATTTATGATGTTTTGCAAGGCTGCCATCTCGCCCATTTCGGAGATGCCGGCTTCGAAAATGCCTATTTCCGTCTGCTCATTCAGCAACCATACGGAAAGGGGGACCCCTGTCTGCGAATTGTAGCTGCGGGGCGAACGGGTGATGCGGCGGGTGCCTGAAAGCAATTGGTAGAGCCACTCCTTGACTATGGTCTTTCCATTACTTCCCGTAATGCCGACAACCGGCACCTGAAACCGGGTACGGTGCTTCTGGGCCAGTTTCTGCAAAGCCTTTTTCGGATCAGGCACAACCAAAAAGGCGGCCTCAGGCATCTTCTCCACCCCATCAGGCAGGGCCGACACCACAAAGGCGCGCACTCCACGGGCATAGAGTTCGGAGACATAGCGATGTCCGTCGTTGCGCTTGCTCTTCAGGGCAAAGAAGAGGGTGTCTTCGGGAAAACAGAGCGAACGGCTATCGACAAGCAGCCAGTTGATGTTCAGTCGGTCATTTCCTATCAGTCTGACATCCAGCATGTCAGCTATCTGTTCAATCGTGTACGGCATAGTGTTAGTTCTTTTTCGACGTCAAAGTTCGGATTTTTTTCTTTAAGTTGTTCAATCCTTAACGCTAATTGACTTAAAAACTGCTTATATTGCTCCGAGTCCGGGTCAAACGGCCGATGCTCCAGCCCCCGGCGGATTTTTTCCCAGGCCTGCAAAAGTTTTTTCGCAGACAGGGAAAAAAAATGTTCGGCGAAATACCCCCAGATATGCCCGATGGCCAAAGGGGTAGGATGCAGCATATCGTCGGCATAGAAGCGGTAGTCGCGCAACTCGTCCATCATGATTTCATAAGCAGGGAAATAGTGGCACTTGTCCGGATGTGCCTCTACCAGACGGTCGATGGCCAGCAATAGGGCAGCCTTGCCCAACTGGTTGCCGTGGAGGCCGTCGCGCAGATGGCGGATAGGGCTGACAGTGAAGATGATGTGCAAATCCGGACGACAGGCTTCCAGCTCTGCCAGCAGCCGGGTGTAATCCTCCACAACGGTTTCCGGCAAAAGGCGTTCGCGCACAAACATCCGTTCGGGCAGCTTATGGCAATTTCCCACCACCTCGCCGGTAGGTTTGTAGCGATAGACATAGGCACTGCCAAAGGTGACGAGCAACACGCTTGCCCCGTGCAAGGAGGCAGAGGCGGAAAGCAGCCTCTCGTTGACAAGCGACAGGCACCCGGCCTTGGTGGAGGCTGAGAAAGTGCTGTGGTGCATCAGGCTGTGCCACCTTCCCTCGTGCGCTATCAGCTCCGGCGACCCTTCATCATACACCTTGCCGGAAAGTATCCGCCGGATGGCCGCTGAAATGGAGAGAGGATTGTAAAGCACACCAAAGGGATTGGTGTCGCACCGGAATCCCCCATCGGCCAACCGCCTGCCGATATGTTCGGAGAAGCAGGAGCCCATGGTCACAATCGCCTGTGAATGGTCTATTTCAAACTCTTTTCGGGGCATTTCTACCCGCGTCATATAACATTCTTGCATATACCCAACTAAAAAAAAATCATGCAAAAGTAAGCATATTAGGGTTATTTATGCTATTTTTGCACAACTATTTCTTCTAATGATGAGTGAAAAGACAACATACAGCCTGTTGAACGGCATACATTATCCGGCTGATTTGAAGGGTTTGGCTCCCGACCAGCTGCCTGCAATATGCGACGAACTGCGGAAAGACATCATCGACGAGGTGTCACGCAATCCCGGCCACTTCGGCTCCAGCTTGGGAGTGGTGGAGCTGACGGTTGCCCTCCACTACGTGTTCAACACCCCATACGACCGCATCGTATGGGACGTAGGCCATCAGGCTTACGGACACAAGATCCTCACCGGCCGCCGCGAAGTGTTCTCCACCAACCGCAAACTGGGGGGGATACGCCCCTTCCCTTCACCCGAAGAGAGCGAATACGACGCTTTCATCTGCGGGCACGCCTCCAACTCCATCTCTGCGGCATTGGGCATGGCCGTAGCCGCCAACCGCAAAGGAGAGACCGACCGGCGGGTAGTGGCCGTCATCGGCGACGGCTCCATGAGTGGAGGACTGGCCTTCGAAGGGCTGAACAATGCCTCATCAACCCCCAATGACCTGCTCATCATCCTCAACGACAACGACATGGCCATCGACCGTAGCGTCGGCGGCATGAAGCAATACCTCGTGGCGCTCAACACCTCGCCTTGGTACAACCGCTGGCGATTCAAGATTTCACAAAAGTTCATGGAGTGGGGATGGATGACTACCAGCATGAAGAAGCGCATCCTCCGGTTCAACAACAGCCTGAAGTCGCTCTTCAGCAACCAGCAGAATGTCTTCGAAGGAATGGACATCCGCTACTTCGGCCCTGTAGATGGACACAACGTGAAGCACCTGGTGCAGGTGCTGCGCACCATCAAAGACATGCAGGGGCCAAAGCTGCTGCACATACACACGACCAAGGGGAAAGGGTTCGCACCGGCCGAACAGGCTGCCACCCTCTGGCACGCACCGGGCATCTTCGACAAAGAGACGGGCGAACGCATCGTCACAGAAACCGAAGGAATGCCGCCGCTCTTCCAAGATGTCTTCGGACGTACCTTGCTGGAACTGGCCGAGAAGAACCCCCACATCGTAGGAGTGACTCCTGCCATGCCCAGCGGATGCTCGATGAACATCCTGATGAAGGCCATGCCCGACCGTGCCTTCGATGTGGGCATCGCTGAAGGCCATGCCGTCACCTTTTCTGCCGGTATGGCCAAAGAGGGACTGTTGCCCTTCTGCAACATCTACTCTTCATTCATGCAACGGGCTTACGACAACATCATACACGACGTGGCCATCCTGCGTCTGCCCGTAGTGCTTTGCCTCGACCGCGCCGGCCTGGTCGGCGAAGACGGCCCTACACACCACGGTGCCTTCGACCTGGCCTACCTGCGTCCCATACCGGGACTGACCCTCTCGTCTCCCATGGACGAACACGAACTGCGCCGGCTGATGTACACGGCACAACTGCCCGACAAAGGACCTTTCGCCATCCGCTATCCGCGCGGACGCGGAGTGCTGGTGAACTGGCAATGTCCGCTCGAAGAGATACCCGTAGGCAAAGGACGCCGGTTGAAGGACGGCAACGATTTGGCCGTCATCTCCCTCGGCCCCATCGGCAACATTGCAGCCAAGGCCATTGCACGCTATGAACAAGAGACGGGGAAAAGCGTTGCACATTACGACCTGCGTTTCCTCAAGCCGCTCGACACCGCACTGCTGCAAGAGGCGGGCGAACGGTTCGGCCACATCGTCACCGTGGAAGACGGCGTGCTGAATGGAGGCATGGGAGCCGCCGTTGCCGAATATATGGCTGACCACGGACTCACACCGGACATCCGGCGCATAGGCATCCCCGACCGGTTCGTCGAACACGGTGCGGTGAAGGAGCTTTACCGGCTCTGCGGCATGGACGAGGAGGGGATAATGAATACGCTGCTCCTGAACGACTGAAAACAATACAATATAATATATAATAAAGGATGAGAATAATCATTGCCGGTGCCGGTGAAGTAGGCACCCATCTGGCCACACTGCTCTCACGGGAGCGACAAGCCATCATCCTCATGGATGAAGACGAAGAGAAGCTCAACCGTATGGACGGCGACTTAGACCTGATGACCGTCGAAGCCTCTCCTTCCTCCATCTCCGGCCTGAAGGATGTGGGGGTCGATGATGCAGACCTCTTCATCGCCGTCACCCCCGACGAAAGCCGGAATATGACGGCCTGTATGCTGGCACACAACATGGGCGCACGCAAGACGGTGGCACGCATCGACAACTACGAATACCTCCTGCCCAAACATCAGGAGTTCTGGAAGCAGTTAGGGGTAGATTCGCTCATCTACCCGGAGATGCTGGCAGCCAAAGAGATAGCCGACGCCATCCACATGAGTTGGGTGCGCCAATGGTGGGAGGTGCGCGGCGGAGCGCTCGTGCTCATCGGGGTGAAGCTGCGCAACACGGCACAAATTCTCGACATCCCCTTTTACCAATTGGGTGCACCCGACATCCCCTACCACATAGTGGCCATCAAACGGGGGAACGAGACCATCATCCCGCGAGGAGGCGACTCCATACACGAGAACGACATCGTCTATTTCATGACGACCAAACAACACGTCCCCTACATCCGGCAGATTGCAGGCAAGGAGGCCTATCCCGATGTGCGCAACGTGATGGTGATGGGGGGCGGACGCATCGCCGTACGCCTGGCGCAAATCATCCCTGACTACATACGCCTGACCATCATTGAAAATGATTTGAACCGCTGCCACCGGCTGACAGAACTGGTAGATAGCAGGGTGATGATCATCAACGGGGACGGACGCGACCTGAGCCTGCTTGTCGAGGAGGGGTTGGAGATGACAGATGCCTTCGTGGCACTGACCGACAACTCGGAGACCAACATCCTGGCTTGCCTGGCCGCCAAACGCATGGGGGTGAGCAAAACCGTAGCCGAGGTGGAACACATGGACTATATCAATATGGCCGAAAGCCTCGACATAGGCACCATCATCAACAAAAAAATCATCGCCGCCAGCCACATCTACCAGATGATGCTCGATGCCGATGTCTCCAATGTGAAGTGCCTGACGCTGGCCAATGCCGACGTGGCGGAGTTCACCGTCAAACAGGGAGCCCCCGTCACCCGCAAACCTGTCAAGGATCTGGGACTCCCCAAGGGAGTGACACTCGGCGGACTCATCCGCGACGGAGAAGGACAGCTCATCACCGGAAACTCTGTCATCCTACCGGGCGACCACGTGGTGGTCTTCTGCATGGGACTGATGATAAAGAAGATAGAAAAGTATTTCTGAAAGCATGATTAACAAGAAGATTATCCTCCGCATCTTGGGCATCCTGCTCTACCTCGAAGGGCTGCTGTTGCTGCTCTGCTCAGGCTTCGGCTTCTACTATGGAGAGGACGATCGCAATGCTTTCATCCTATCGGCCGTCATCTCCGCAATCGTGGGAGGATTCTTCTCATTCTACGGACGCGACAACGACAAGCGCTTCAACCGCCGCGACGGCTACATCATTGTCACCGTCTCATGGGTCCTCTTTTCGCTCATCGGCATGCTCCCCTACCTGCTGAGCGGCTATATCCCCTCTGTCACCGATGCATTCTTCGAGACAATGTCCGGTTTCACCACTACCGGTGCCTCCATCCTCGACAATATAGAAAGCCTCCCCCACGGACTGCTCTTTTGGCGCAGCATGACGCAATGGATAGGCGGCCTCGGGATTGTCTTCTTCACCATCGCCGTGCTCCCGGCCTTCGGTTCGGGCGGGGTGCAGCTCTTTGCAGCCGAAGCCACCGGCCCCAAGCACGACAAGGTCCATCCCCGCATCGACGTGACAGCCAAATGGATATGGAGCATCTACCTCGGCCTCACCATTGCCGAATGCCTCCTGCTCGCCTCCGCCGGCATGGGATGGTTCGACAGCGTCTGCCACTCGCTCACCACCACTGCCACCGGCGGATATTCCACCCGACAGGCAAGCATCGCTGCCTATCAGTCACCGCAGATAGAATACATCATTCTGCTATTTATGTTCCTCTCCGGCATCAATTTCACCCTACTCTTCTTCACCTTCTTCAAGGCACGTTTCAAGAAACTCACCGGCGACACAGAGTTCCGCTGGTATGTGACCATCGCTGCTTCGTTCACACTCATCATTGCCTCCGTACTCATCTTCACCCGCCATGCACCGGTCGAAGAGAGTTTCCGCCAAGCCCTCTTTCAGGTGGTCTCCATCCTGACGACCACCGGCTTTGCCACCACCGACTATATGCTTTGGCCGCCTTTCCTCTGGTTCCTCATCCTGCTGCTCATGTATTTCGGTGCCTGCTCCGGCTCTACCAGCGGCTCCATCAAGTGCATCCGCATAGCCATGCTCATGAAGGTGGCACACAACGAACTGCAGCGCATCCTTCACCCCAATGCCGTCATCCCTCTGCGCATCAGCGGCAATGTCATCACATCCAAGATGAAAATCACCCTGCTGGCCTTCTTTGTCATCTACATAGTCACCATCTTCCTCGGCTGGGGCATCTTTCTGGCCATGGGTATCGACTTCATGGAGGCTTACAGCCTGGTAGTTTCCAGCGTGAGCAACATCGGGCCGGCTCTCGGCCACTATGGCCCGGCCTACTCGTGGGCAGCCTTGCCCGACGCTGCCAAGTGGCTCAGCACTTTCCTGATGTTGGCCGGACGTCTGGAACTGTTCAGCGTATTGCTGTTCTTTACTCCCGGATTCTGGAAGAAACGGTAGAGAAAAAATGCAGCGGGCTGCGTTAGCATTCGCAGCCCGCTGTGACTGTAATCCCAGCCTGCTGCAACTGGCTATGCAGCCCGCTGCATGAAAAAGGGAGATTTGCAAAAAGAATCACACTGTGTATGTGAATTGTACATAAATTATCGTACCTTTGCAGCCGAATCAAAAAATACACATCATGGACAAGGTATCGGAAAACCCTTTCAAAAACCGAACAGCAGAGGCTGACTCATTGCCGTTGCTTGTGGTTGCGACGCTCTTCGTGACTTTCTATCTCGTATCGAACATCATGGCCGTCAAGGTCATTGGTCTGGCCGGACTCTTCTACTTCGATGCCGGCACCATCACCTTCCCTTTTGCCTATATGCTGGGCGATGTGCTCACTGAATTGTGGGGGTTCCGCACAGCCAAGCGGGTGATATGGCTCACGTTCTGCTGCAACCTCCTGCTGGTGGTCTGCACACAAGCGGGTGTGTGGCTTCCCTCGCCCGACCATTTGGCTGAAACTGCCACCGCTTACAATCACATCTTCACCTATGTGCCACGCATTGTGGTGGCCTCGCTCACCGGTTTCCTATTGGGCGAGCTGAGCAATGCCTGGCTGATGGTACGCATCAAGCAGTGGACGCGCGGACGGCGTCTGTGGGTACGCACCATCGGCAGTTCGGCTGTAGCTTATGTTTTCGACACTGTCCCCTTTGTGCTCATTGCCTTCCTTGGCACAGTATCATCCCGCGAGCTGTGGCTGATGCTGGCTTTCCAGTATGTATCCAAATTGCTGATTGAAAGTTTCTTCGGCACTCCGATGGCCTATGCGGCCATCCGGCTGATACGCCGGATAAGCACTCACAAACCCTCTTGAACAAATGAAGCGTTATTCACTGATTGAGGAAAAGATGCCGCGCGAATTTCTGCTGCTGCAGGGCACCGGTTGCCGCTGGCGCAAATGCACTTTCTGCGACTATCACACGGATACAGGTCCGCATCCCTACGAGGTGAACCGCCCCGTGCTGGAGCAAGTGACCGGCCGCTACGGAGTGCTTGACATCATCAACTCCGGCTCTGCCACCGAACTGGACGAAGAGACCATACAGCATATCATCCGCCTTGTGCGCGACAAACACATCCACACCCTGTGGCTGGAGGCGCACTACCTCTACCGGCACCGACTGAAAGCACTTGCCGAAAGGTTCGCTCCCGCCACTGTCAAATTCCGCTGTGGCGTGGAGAGTTTTTCTCCGGCCTTACGAAGCCGTTGGCACAAAGGCATTCCCGATGAGGTGACCGCCGCAGACATTGCCCGCCACTTTAGTGGGGTCTGTCTGCTCGTCTGCACCGAAGGAGACAGCCGCGAGCGCATCCTGTCCGACATCGCTACGGCACGCCGCCACTTCGAATACTTCAGTGTAAATCTTTTCTGCAACAACGGCACTCCCATCCGCCGCGATGAACAATTGGCCACTTGGTTCATCAGCGAAGTCTATCCGCTCATCAAGGACGACCCACACATAGAGGTACTGGTCGATAACACAGATTTGGGAGTAGGATAAGAAGTAAAATCAGTAGGGTCAGCTAAAATCGATTTTAGCTGACCCTACTGATTACCTGTCAAATCCTATTTTATTTTATTGTGCCGCAAGGTTGCGCAAATAGTTGATTCTCACTCCATAGTTGAAGCTTTGGGTAGAGCTGATACCGGCATAATTGACAGCCACCAGCTCGCCACGCAGATTCAACACCGGCGAACCGCTCGAACCGGGCAATGAAGGGATGGTGTACATCATCTGGTTGTCATCCTTCTGGCTGATGTTTCCTACCGTATATTGCGACTTGATGCCATCCGTCGTATTGGCAAGTGCCATGCCCTTGTTGAAACCGATGAGGATGACCTTCTGGTTCTTGTCTGTACCCACCGTCTTGGTGATAGTCTCCATGAACGAATAGTTCTCCACGGGATCCTCATCCGGAATGGTGAAGACA
>CAZTPB010000046.1:0-13308 GCA_964614555.1 uncultured Bacteroides sp. | reverse complement strand
AAAGCAGAGCGAGGTCATAATCGGTTTTTTAACCGCTCCTTCGTATAAACTCATAATATTCTTTTTAGTTATGAGCTACGAGTTACGAGCTACAAGTACCCTGCGGCACTCTTACTCGTCACTTGTAGCTTGTAGCTTATCACTAAATTATTTCTCTACCGTCACCTCCATACCGTTCAGCAAAGACTTCTGACCGGCAATCACGACTTGTGAATTGTTGTCCACACCTGAAAGCAGCTCGTACTCGGTGTCCATGCGGCGACCCAATTCTACCTTATTATATGAAACCTTGCCATTATTGTACACATAGACGTAGCGGTCACCTGAACCGGCCTGCTTCACCACAGCCATATCAGGCACAACCACGTGGTCAGCCGTACCGAAGTTCATAGTCACGCGGGCAAACATACCCGGACGGATGCGCTGGTTGGCATTGGCCACCTTCACCTCCACGGGGAATGTACGGGTAGCCTCGTTGATGGTGGGGTAAATCAAATCCACCACACCGGTGAACTCTTCGTCGCCATAGACATCGAGCTTCACGCTCACCTTGTCGCCTTTCTTCACTTTGGGGAAGTTGTTTTCAGACACGTTCACCATCAGCTTCACGGGTGAAATCTGCTCTACCACGAGGACGGGCTGTCCGCCACCGTAGAGGTCTCCGTTATCATAGTTGCGGGCAGTGACCACACCGTTGATGGGAGAAAGGAGCTGGGTGTTCTCCACCATGTTGGCGTATGAACGGCGCAGCTTGTCGAGGTTGGTGCGCATGGCATCCCAGTCAGACTTGGACACACCGCCCACCTTGTAGAGTTCGTCAATACGCTTGAACTCTGTCTCCATATTGTCGAGGTCATATTTCAGGGAAGTGGAGTTCACGTCGTCCATCTCCACCAGCTTCTGTCCCTTGCTCACGCGGTCGCCCACCTCCACGAGGATACGCTTGATACGCACAGGAGTCGAAGGGGCAATCTTGTTCACTACATCAGCCTTCACCGTAGCGGTGTACTCGACCACCTGATCAACGGGACGCACGGTTACCTTTGCCAGTTTCACTTTGGGTTTCTCTGTTTCTGCGGCATTCTGCGCTGTAGTCTCAGTCTCGCTCTTTGAACCGCATGCACTTGCCATCATCACCATCGTGGCCAGTGCCATCATTTGAAATTTAATTTTCATCATACTTATATATTCTTTTTCTTTTTTATTCTACATCAAGATTCACTCACCTCTACCCAAAACGAGGTCAAGGTCGGCCTTTGCCGTAAGATAATCATAGATAGCCTGGCTATACGTCAACTCCGCCTGTGTCAGTGCCACTTGCGAGCTGTTGAGTTCAAGCACTGTCCCCTTTCCTACTTCATAACGTTTCTTCGAAATAGAAAGAGCTTTGTCTGCCTGATTCATGGCCTCCTTGTTTGATAATACTTGTTCTGAGCTGGCCAGCATATTGCTCTTATAGCTTTCCACCTGCATATTCAGTTTGCGTTCAGTATCTATACGGTTGAGTTCGAGCTGTGTGCGTTGCAAGCGGGCTGTTTTCAGCTTGGTAAAGTTGCTGGCTTTGAAAAGGGGCACACTCAAATTGAACATCAGTGTCGAACTGCCTGACCATTTGTAATCAAAGACATTCCAATGATTGTTATACAAAGACTGGTATTGGTAATTGATGGAAGCTCCCAACGTGGGCATAAAATTACTCCATGCCAATCCGACGTTTTTCTTCAACAAATCAGCATTGAGATCGAATTGACGCATGGTGCTGTTATTCTCCAATCCGAAATTATCATTGTCCAATTGATTGGTAAAGACCATTGTCTCGTAGTTGTTCAGTTTCTCTGTCACTACAAGATTTATGTCTTCGGTTATCCCCATCAACACTTTCAATTGGAGTTTGGAAAGACGGACACCATTCTCTGCTGAAACAACACTGGGCTTCACATTACGCATCTGCACCTCCGCACTGATTTTGTCGTACTCACTCACCAATCCTTGCTCGTAGCGTGAATTCACCACATTGAAGTTTTCTTCTGCAAGTGCATAACTTCTCTTCAACACCTCATAACTGTCCTGAGTAAGCAAAAGCTGGTAATACGCCTTTGTCACCTGATTGATCAAGTCGAGGCGCGAAGCGCGTGCTTTTTCCTGTGCCAACAGAATGTCCGTTTTGGTCAACGACATGCTCTTATAGACGGCAGGCGCAAAGATTGGAAGACTAAGGGTTGCAACACCCGCTACGGTATTCGACCTGTCACGTCCCATCCTGAATGACATTGTGTCCAACTGCATCACGGCCGCTTGAATCGTATGTTGCCACGAACCGGTCACATTCACTTCCGGCAACAAGGTCATCCATGCCTCTTTATTGGCCACTTTCTTCAAGACAATCTCTTCATCGGCCACTCGGATTGTCGGATTGTCAGCAAGGGCTATTTCTACCGCCTTATCCAAGGTCAACTCTAATGTCTCTTGTGCACTGGTCACCCCCGTTAACATCAGGGCTACGGCCAATGCCAAGCATTTCTTCATTTTCATACCATTCATCATTATTATATATCTCCTATAATTATTTATTTTTCGATTGATTCTTTTCCAAATATTCATCGAACAGGCGTTGCCCCTTCTCTGTGCAGATGCCTCGCATATTTACCCGCATGACGGTGTCAAACACCTCACCTATCGGATATTTCTCCCAATAGTCGCTATTGAAGTAGCCCTCCATAGCCATATCCATCAGCATATGGAAGATTTCGAAATTCACGTCTTTACGGAAAAGCCCTTGCTCCATCCCTGTTGCATAAAATCGGACAGCTTTTTCCTTATTCTTCTTACGACGTCCGGAGATGTAGGCACACACCGAAGGATATTTCTTTATCTCGCCGATGGAGGAAATCTTTGTCTTTCCCACTTCCTGCAACCCTTGGTGATAGAGATGCAGCAATATCTCCAGCACATTGTCAGTTTTGGCTGTCAATTCACACATAAACCTTTGCTTCATCTCATCTTGATATTTGGCACACGCAAGGAGCAACCCTTCCTTGTCGTGAAACATCTCGTAGAGTGTGCGCTTCGACATACCGAGCTGAGCCGCCACATCATCCATACGCACACCACGGATGCCACGCTCTGCAAAAAGACAGTTGGCCACGTGAGTCACATTCATCCGCTGACTCTCTCTCTGATTGTCCGCCACGGTTTCCATAGAGGGAAGAAAATAGGTTCTATTATATATCCTTTATTAAAACGGGTACAAAGATAGAGAGAAAACCCGTCATACACAAATAGTTTTCATCCTATGCAACGGAGTTTATGTTTTGTTCACATATTGTTCTTGTAAAACAGAATTTATGAGACAAGTTTCAAGAAATTTCGAACAGCAACAGTTTTTTTCCGAGGAAAAACTTTCCCTACCTCCCTATCCACACATGAAAGTGTGTCAAAAATAGATTTAGGCGCGATTACACGGATTAACGCGGATTTATATTTCAATTTTACATAAATTATCCGTGTAATCCGCGTAATCCGCGCCTATAAATCATTTTAACACGCCCTCACGCACTTGAAGTAATATCAGAAGCGATAGCCTAAAGTCATCATGAACTGGTTGCGCTCATTCTTCACCTCTGTGGCGGGAAGCAAGCCGTCCGCCGTAAAGGGATAATCTACACCTGCCTCCCAACTGTATTGGCTGTCGAACGGATAGAATTCGCTTTTTTGATGAGTGTATTGATAAGCTGCGTCAATATAGAATTGGCCGATGCGATAACCCAATCCTACAGTGAAGATGTTACGTGCCAGCATATTTTCATACTCAGTATCTGTGCGCGTATCATTGGGGTAGAGCCATTTGTATGCGCTTTTCTCAAAAGCTGCCGAGCTGTAGTTATATCCGGCTCGCACGCTCAATTCCGGTATCAGTTTTGCCTCCACACCCAAGCGGAAAGTGTGCACTCCCTTCAGGTCTTCACCGATTATATCATTCTCGTTCTCCATATCCACACCATCATCGTAACGTAATTTGGCTGACGAGTAGTCGGCATATTCGTATTCGGCTCCCAAAGCCACCGACGTGCCGATGGTATGACCCAAACTGAAGTTGAACTTCCATGGAGTCTGCAATTCATAATCCATCTCCGCCACATCCGTGCGTCCCCAATAATCGTCGAGCGAAGAGGATAGCTTGGCCGAATGTCGGTCAGACAATTTATAATAGGTAGGCGTATGTACTGCCAGGCCGAAGCGGAAAGCCGATTCTGCCATCGGACGGACTATGATACCGAACTTGGCATCAACACCCGTACCTTCCGTCTTGAACGAATTCTCCAACTGATAGAAGGTCTCATCACCCATAAATTCTCCCACTTCGCTATAGTAAGAAGAGCGGTCATAGTTGACATCATAGATGCCTACGGTCATTCCCAAATACACCTGTTCGTTGATGTTGGCCGAAAGATTGAAGTCAAAAGCATTGACACCTCCTGTCTCACGGCTTTCATACTGGGTTTCATAGCCGGGCATCCCGATGTAATAAAAATCACCATCGTCATCCACGCCTTCCGGGCCTATCAACCCGCCTTGCATTCCCAATATCGTCAGCCACGACACATCTTCCCATTCCTTATTACTATAAAAGTCCCCGTTCAGATTATCATATATATATTCGTAATCTGCGACTGACACCGGCATGAATCTGTCATAGATGTCCGTATTGGCCATCCAAGCTATCTGGTCGGTAAGCGACAATCCCAGCAAGTCGCCATACATTGTCATCGATTTGCTGAAATTGCGTTGTTTGCGATAGTTGACACCAAAGTTGATATAGCGTAACGAGGTCTCGTTGCCAAACTTGTTGCTGATAACAAGGCCAGCCTGGTCGAAAGACAGGCGCGACCGGCTGTCCTTGCCTTTCACCGACTGGAAGTCAGTTTCCACTTTCGTGTCCGTCAGACTAAACGTCGCCGACACGTCGTTTCTCCTGAAAAGTCCGATACCTGCGGGGTTTGTACCCATTGTGGAGATGTCTCCTCCAAGAGCCCCCATGGCTCCACCCATGCCCACAAAGCGGGCTGTTCCATTGAGGTCACTTGCCGTAAAGCGTTCGGCATCATATTGCGTCTGTGCATGCACCAGAGCTGTAGTCATCCCCAACATCAGAGTGCTTATCATTATTTTCCGTTTCATAGGTTTTAAGTATTTGTTCTGTTTAAACCTCTCTATAGAAAGAGGGATAGATCTGTTATTCACCTGCGTCCGCCACCTGAACGTCCGCCGCCACCACCGGATGAGCGTCCGCCACCTCCACCGGAAGAGCTGCGCGATGAGCCACCACCGGAAGAGTAAGAACCGGAAGAGCTGCGCGATGAGCCACCACCGGATGAATAAGAACCGGAAGAACTGCGCGACGAAGAGGAAGAGCTGCGTGTGTAGCTGCCGGACGAACTGCTCTGCGATGAAGACACATTGCCCGAAGAGCGGCTGCTTCGCGTTGCAGCACTACCTGAATAGGTGCTCGAACGGCGTGTGCTGCTTGAACGCGTATAGTTGCCCGACGATCTTGAAGAAGAGGAGCGTCCGCTTCTGACGGTCGTACCTTCCTGCCGCCCGTTATTTCCTGACACACTTTGTCCACGTTCGGTACGTACATTGCCGTCATCAGCATCCCCTATCCGAAAACCACGTCCCGTAGTGCCACGCACTGCAGTGTCAGACGAGCGTCCGCTGACTACGCGTCCCTGACGCGTTTCTCGTGTGGCCGTTGCATTTCTGCCATTTCCACGAGTAGCCACATTTCCACGAGAAGCAGATACTCCTCCACGATCGTTGCCACGAGTGGCGCGTACACCAGCCTCTTGCCTGTTGCCCCGCGGTGTATTCGGACGTGAGGCCATGCGCGGACGGTTGTCATAGTAGAATCCCTTGCGCCAACCTCCACCGATATGTCCGCCTCCTCCCCAAGCAGGACCAAAGCCGTGGTGAGGATGGTGGTGATGGTAATAGTGCGAATGATAGTGCCAGGGTGCATACCAAGGGTCATACCAAGGAGAACCCCAACCGAAACTGAATCCCCATCCGCCATGCCAGCTCCAACTGTAATTCCAATGCCAAGGATCCATCCGCCAACTCCACCAGGCCGGATTGCTCACCGTCGGGAAGGCGTAAGCATAGAAGCCATCGGTATAGACATTCCAATCAGATACCGGCCATGCATAAACAATATCCCAATAGAGAGGGCTGCTCACCGGCACGGCTACACGAGGGCTTCGGAAGCGTATCAGTCGGGTTGCATATTCATAGTCATCCTCCGTCCCGCTGAATCCGTTCACCCATTCACCGTCATCGGTCACCTCTTCCACATCCTCTATATAGAGGGTGTCATTGACCGGTTCTTCGGTATAGTCAGATGAATAGCGGCGGTTGTATTCATCCACGTCGCGTTCCACTCCCGATGCATCCGTCACGACCACAGGCGACGAAGAACTCACACGCACTTCACCGGAGGAGAAACGCACTTCCGCCGGAGCGGTCCTGTCCGACTCCATCCGATAGGCAGGAGTGGTCCCTTCTGTACCTTCGGATGTGGTCTTCTTCTCTTTCTTGGGAACAAAGTACAAATCATCATCTACACTTTGTGCCACCAAGGTTATTTGCGGCAAAGCCACCATCAATACCGACAATAACATCAACTTCTTCATACCTTAATATATATATTACGTTTATAAATCCTTTTTTCTGTGGTGCAAAGATAAACAAGGATATTGGATATTGGCGAGGGAATTTCCCTATTTTTAGGTAGGGATTTCCCTATTTTTTCCATTTTCGTCCATTTTTCAGCAGTATTTTTCAGAATTTAAGAAAATTAAAGGCGAAAAATAGGAAGAAATACACTATTTTCGCACCGCAATTACATTTTATAGACAACTTTATGGTTTATACAGAAGTGACATTTACCCTCACTCCGAATTCAGAGACGGCGCAAGATGTGCTGGTCGGATTGGCCGGAGACATTGGTTTCGACAGTTTCATGGCGGAAGACGATTGCTTGAAAGCCTACATACCCCGGCACAGTTACAACGAGGCCGCCTTGCAAGAATTGCTTTCCTCCTTTCCCCTCCCCGATACGGCCATAAGCTATACGGCCCAACTGATGGAAGACAAGGATTGGAATGAAGAATGGGAGAAGAATTTCTTCCAACCCATCGTCATCGGCGACAGATGTGTCATCCACAGCACTTTCCACCAAAATATACCGCCCATGCCATACGACATACTCATCAACCCGCAGATGTCGTTCGGTACCGGGCATCACGAGACAACCAGCCTGATTGTCTGCCGCCTGCTGGACACCGACCTGCAAGGCTTGTCGGTGCTTGACATGGGATGCGGCACCTCTATCCTGGCCATTCTGGCTTCCAAACGGGGAGCATCTTCCATTACCGCCATCGACATTGACGACTGGTGTGTTTCCAATTCAGCCGACAACATACGCCTCAACGGAATTGAAAATATCACGGTCAGATTGGGAGACGCCGATTTGCTACGCAACGAGCAACCCGACTTTGATGTCGTCATAGCCAACATCAACCGCAACATCCTGCTGGCCGACATGGACGCTTACGCAGCCTGTATGCATCCGGGAAGCCTGCTCTTTCTCAGTGGTTTCTATGTCACCGACATCCCCGCCATCCGAGAAAGCCTCGAAAAAAACGGCCTGACATTCGTAGAACATTTCGAAAACAACAATTGGGCCGTAGTCAAAGCCATCAAATAACCTGCCGCCATTTCAGATTATGCACCATCCGACCGCTTCTCCCGAAATAGCCATCATCGACTCCAACACGTTCAGTAGCTTGGGGTTGAAAGCCTTGTTGGAGTCAATCATCCCACAAGTGACAGTGCGCAACTTCAACCATTTCCAACAACTGACAGATGACACTCCGGACTCCTATGTACACTACTTTGTCACATCGGCGATTGTCATGGAACACAACACTTTCTTTTTGGAAAGACGACACAAGACGATTGTACTCACGGCAGGAAGCAACTACCAGTTGGGCAAGTTTCACACCTTGGACGTGACACTCCCCGAGAAAGAACTTGTCCGTACACTTCTATGCCTGCACCAGGGGGCACACGGAAATGCTCATCGGATGACAGCCAAGAAGCGTCCGCAAACGGACAAAGCCCAACTGTCACCGCGCGAAGTGGAGGTGTTGGTACTATTGGTGCAAGGGCTCATCAACAAAGAGATTGCCGACCGATTGAACATCAGTCTCACTACGGTCATTTCGCACCGCAAGAACATCACCGAGAAATTGGGCATACGTTCCCTCTCTGGTTTGACGGTGTATGCGGTAATGAACGGTTTGGTGGAAGCGAACCAGATATAGGGATTAGTGTGAAATAGAAAATAAAGACAGACGTATGAACATAAGAGACAAGATAAAGAGCACCCTGATTTGCTCCCCCGTAGGGAAAATATTTTTTGCAGGCATGATCATCATTTTGTCAGGGTTATGCTCTGCTTGCGATGATGACGACGATGTCATGACCGAAAAAGAGAAGACGCAGACACTACTGATGTACATGCCTTGGTCGGGCAACCTGACCAGCTATTTCCTGGTCAACATCAAGGATATGGGCAAGGCCATCCAGACGGGCATCCTGAAGCATGAGCGTGTACTCGTCTTCCTTGCCACCTCGCGCAACCGTGCTTCGATGTTCGAGTTGGTTTACAATGAGAGAGGAGACACTTGCATCCGGAAACCGCTGAAATCTTATGAAAACCATCCGTGCACAACGGCAGAAGGCATCGCCTCCCTGCTGGAGGACATGAAAAGTTTTGCTCCCGCCGACCGGTACTCCATGACCATCGGTGGACACGGGATGGGATGGCTCTTCGTCAACAAAAGCAGAAGCTATCCGCTCAGTGCCGATACCAAACGGACAGAGCCGTTCTACCATTGGGAATATACCGGAGGCCCTTTGACACGCTACTTCGGAGGAACCAGCAGCGACACACAGACAAACATCTCCACTTTGGCCGAGGGCATCAGTAGCGCAGGCCTCCACATGGAGTATATTCTCTTCGACGACTGCTATATGTCGTGCGTAGAGGTGGCTTACGAATTGCGCCATGTGACCGACCACCTGATTGCTTCCACTTCAGAAATCATGGCCAAAGGCATGCCTTACGAAGAGATGGGAGCACACCTGGTAGGGCAGATTGATTATGAGGCCATTTGCGAAAGCTTCCACACGTTTTACAGCAGCTACTCAACGCCTTGCGGCACCATCGCCGTCACCCGCACAGGTGAATTGGAACCGTTGGCCGGCATCATGAAGGAAATCAACACCCGTTTTACATTTGACCAATCGCTGGCCGACTCTTTGCAGGAATTGGACGGATACACCCCCTGTATGTTTTATGATTATGGGGATTATGTGGCACGACTTTGCCCGGATACGGCAATGCTCAACCGCTTCAACACCCAATTGACACGCACGGTCATCCATCATCGGCATACTCCGTATTATTACTCGGCCATCAGCGGACGGAAGGAGAAAATCAACCGTTTTTCCGGCATTACCTGCTCCGACCCAAGCACCCATCGGCTGACGCAACAGAAAGACTCCACCTCTTGGTACAAAGCCACACATTGACCCGTCGGCCAAGGGGGGCTTTACACTTTTCCATGATTCCTGTTGCAATATCCACTGATTATTACTACCTTTGCGCACTTTTCGTAAAGAAAAACACGTTGAAACAACAAAAATAACATACAAAGATGAAGAAAACATTCGTTTTGACCTACTTGTTTGCGCTCATCGGCCTTCTGCCCGTGCTGGCGCAAATGCAGGAACCCATCAAGTTCCAAACCGAGATCAACAAGCTTTCTGACACCGAAGCCGAATTGGTGTTCAATGCAACCATCGATGCCGGATGGCATCTCTACTCTACCGAGTTGCCCGAGGATGGCCCCGTCTCTGCCACCATCAACTTCGACAAGTTGGAGGGAGCCGAGTTGGTAGGCAAGCTGACCCCGCGTGGCCATGTGGTGGAGCATTTCGACAACATGTTTGAAATGACCTTGCGTTATTTTGAGAATAAGGGAACCTTTGTGCAGAAGGTGAAATTCACCGGTGGAGCATACACCCTGAAAGGTTACCTGCAGTACGGAGCCTGCAACGATGAGAACTGTTTGCCTCCCACCGATGTGGAGTTCAACTACACAGGCGAAGCACAAGGAGCTGCAGATTCAGCACAACCGGCCACAAGCAACAAGGGAACTGCAGAACCCGTAGCCGTGACAGAGCCATTGCCTATAGAAGAGGCTCCTGCAGTTGAAAGCCCTACAGTGGAAACCACAGCCGTATCCGCCAACGACCTTTGGACACCCGTCATCGACGAGTTGGCCGCCTACGGGCAAGCCGAGGAGAGCAATCCCGCCAACCAGTCGTTGTGGGTCATCTTCCTCACCGGATTGGTTGGCGGATTGGTGGCTTTGTTCACCCCCTGCGTATGGCCCATCATCCCCATGACGGTAAGCTTCTTCCTGAAGCGTTCAAAGGACGACAAGAAGAAGGGTATCCGCGACGCATGGCTCTACGGTGCCTCCATCGTGGTTATCTATGTGATTTTAGGATTGGCCGTAACCCTCATCTTCGGTGCCAGTGCACTGAATGCCCTTTCGACCAATGCCGTGTTCAACATCCTGTTCTTCCTGATGCTGGTGGTGTTTGCCGCATCGTTCTTTGGTGCATTTGAGATCACTCTCCCCTCTTCATGGAGCAATGCCGTGGATAGCAAGGCCGAGCAGACAACCGGTCTTCTCAGCATTTTCCTGATGGCCTTCACCCTGACATTGGTATCCTTCTCATGCACAGGTCCCATCATCGGCTTCCTGTTGGTGGAGGTTTCCACTTCGGGCAACATCATCGGCCCTGCCGTAGGCATGTTGGGCTTTGCCATTGCACTGGCTCTTCCGTTCACCCTGTTTGCCATGTTCCCCTCGTGGTTGAAGTCAATGCCCAAGAGCGGCAACTGGATGAACGTCATCAAGGTGACCCTCGGATTCCTCGAATTGGCCTTCGCGCTGAAGTTCCTCTCCGTAGCCGATTTGGCCTACGGTTGGCACATCCTCGACCGTGAGACCTTCCTCGCCTTGTGGATTGTCATCTTCGCCCTACTCGGTTTCTACCTGTTGGGCAAGATCAAGTTCCCCCACGACGAAGATGAGGACGACAAAGTGGGTGTCACCCGCTTCTTCCTGGCCATGATTTCGTTGGCTTTCGCCGTCTATATGGTACCCGGCTTGTGGGGTGCTCCCCTGCGTGCCATCAGTGCCTTTGCACCTCCTGCCCATACGCAGGATTTCGTGCTGAACAAAAACGAGATGCAGACCCATTTCCTCAACTACGAAGAGGGTATGGCATACGCCAAGAAGGCAGGCAAACCTGTGTTGCTCGACTTCACCGGCCACGGATGTGTGAATTGCCGTAAGATGGAAAATGCCGTATGGATTGACCAGAATGTAAAACAGATTATCGACAACGACTACGTACTGATTTCACTCTACGTGGATGAGAAAGCACCGCTTCCCGAGCACATCACCGTGACCGAGAATGGCAAGGAGCGCACCCTGCGCACCGTGGGCGACAAGTGGAGTTATCTGCAACGCGTGAAGTTCGGTGCCAACGCACAGCCCTTCTACGTATTGGTCGATAACGAAGGCAACCCTCTGAACAAATCCTACTCCTACGACGAGGACGTAGCCAAGTACATCGACTTCCTCAAGACCGGATTGAAGAATTATAAGAAGTAAGAAACAGACCCCACCCCTTACCCTCCCCAAGGGGAGGGTCTAATTTTAATCTCATGCTGACAAAAGACGAACGCCAACGCATCATCGCCCTGATGAAGCGAGAAGTGGTACCTGCCATCGGATGCACCGAACCTATTGCCGTAGCCCTGTGCGTAGCACGTGCCACCGAGCTGTTGGGATGCACTCCCGAGAAGATTTCTTTGCAACTGAGTGCCAATATCCTGAAGAACGCAATGGGTGTGGGCATACCTGGTACAGGCATGATAGGTCTTCCTATCGCCATTGCCTTAGGCGCCCTCATCGGCAAGTCGGAATACCAACTGGAGGTGTTGCGCGATTGTACACCCGAAGCGGTGGAGCGCGGCAAACGCTTCATGGACGAGGGGCGCATTGCCGTGACACTGAAGGAAGGTATCAGCGAAAAACTCTACATTGAGGTACTTTGCGAGGCCGATGGGCACGAAGCTGAAGCCATCATTGCCACGGGACATACCCATTTCGTGTACTTGCGTAGTGGCGAGGAGGTATTGCTCGACAACCGCCAACCCAGCTCTGGCGAACAGGGCGAAGAGGAACAGGATGTTCCCCTGACCTTGCGCAAAGTGTTCGACTTTGCCACCACCAGCCCTCTCGACGAAATAGAGTTCATCCTCGAAGCCCGTCGTCTGAACAAAGCCGCCGCCGAAGAATCGTTCAAGACGGACTACGGACACGGCCTCGGACGAGCCATCCGCGAACCCATGGAGACTCCTGTCGTAGGCGACAGCATCTTTGCCCATATCTTGGCCTACACCAGCGGCGCGTGCGATGCCCGTATGGCCGGTGCCATGATACCCGTGATGAGCAATTCGGGCAGCGGCAATCAAGGCATCAGTGCCACCATGCCCGTGGTCATCTATGCGGAAGATACCCACAAAAGCGAAGAACAGCTCGTTCGCGCACTTATCATGAGCCACCTCACGGTCATCTATATCAAGCAGAGTCTGGGACGCCTCTCAGCCCTTTGCGGTTGCGTGGTGGCCGCCACGGGGAGCAGTTGTGGCATCACCTACCTGATGGGGGGCGACTATGAACAAGTGGCTCATGCGGTGAAGAACATGATTGCCAATATCACCGGCATGATTTGCGACGGCGCCAAGCCCAGCTGTGCCATGAAGGTTACCAGCGGTGTGGCCACCGCCGTATTCTCTGCCCTGCTGGCCATGCAGCAGAAGTGTGTCACCGCTTTTGAAGGAATCATCGACGAAGATGTGGACCAATGCATCCGCAACCTCACCCGTATCGGTTCACAAGGTATGAACGAGACTGACCGCCTGGTGTTGGACATCATGACTCACAAAGGAGAATATTGAAGGGAGGGATTATTCTGGAATGAGTCATAAAAGTTATTAGGGCATCTCCCTTTTCTGTCATCCCGCGCCCGCAAAAGTTAACAAAAAAAAAAAAACGCGAATTTCCGTGAAAATGCTTATCTTTGCATCGTCAATTT
>CAZTPB010000045.1:0-13443 GCA_964614555.1 uncultured Bacteroides sp. | reverse complement strand
TTCAGATTGATGTCCAAACCTTTACGTAACTTTACTAAGTTTGCCATATAAAATTAAAAAAAATGAATTTATCAATTGATGGTGCAAATTTACGCAAAAAGCTGTGAAAGCACCCTTTTTCAATCAAGAAAAAGAGAGAGAAATAAAGAAATAATTCTGTATTTTCGCCCACCCTTTGATTTTAGGTCGTCCAAAAGGGGACATTGCCATATCGGAATAGCAAATATAAGGTATTGTCTAAGGACACAGCCATTTTTTCTCTCCCACGGAGAAAAAATATTTTCCCTACAGGAAAAAAATATCCATATACAATTTTACCATTTGCAATGTACAATAATCTGCCGCAAAGCAATTCGTACATTGCAAATGGTAAGAAAAGCATCAATCTCTCAACCGGAAATTGGCAGCTTTGGCCAACACATCAGCCTCTTTCTTGCGGACGGCCAAGAATGTCATCGCCTGAAGGATGAGAACCACAACAGGAACTGCTATTGACCACATATAAGGCTTATAGTATATCGCTTGAAGGGCACTCTTGTAATAGAAAAGAAAGCCTGTGTAGATAATCAAAAAGCCTACCACCAATAGCATATTGAAGATGGCCAAACGCTTCTGCAACGCATAATTCTGGAAGAACACCAAAAAGAGGTTGAAGAACGACACGACCGCCACCAACACAGCTGCAGCCATCAGTGCCCAAGGAGCACGACTGACGACGGCTCCCCCCTCGGTTATGTAGAGTTTCGTACAATCAAGAATATACGTCAAACCGTCCTCTTTGGCCACATAACATGCCAAATCGGAGCAGCAAACAACAATCATCAGCACGGCTGACAATAACAGATAGATACGCTGTGCCATAAAACTTACGGTTCTGTGTTGCCTTGATTATAAAGCGGATGACTGCTGCAATTTTTCCTTCTCTTTGGCCGGATTGCGGAAATACACCTTGTGTTCGGCATATTCCTGAGCGGCTATCAGCGTAGCTTTCGGCAACTTCTCATAGAAACGTGAGATTTCTATCTGCTCACGGTTTTCGAACACCTCTTCCAAACTGTCATTGTAGGATGCAAACTCTGCCAACTTCTTTGAGAGTTCGTTCTTGATATCCGATGAAATCTGGTTGGCACGCTTGCCGATAATGGCAACTGTCTCATAGATGTTTCCAGTGTCTTCACACAAATCCATCAGATTATGAGTCACGGTGTTAGTTGGAGCATTTGTCTTCTTGTAATCCATAATTTTTCTAAACTTGTTTATATCTTTTTTACTATACTCATTATTCAGTCTCTCATTCTTCTTCCAAAATTGCCCCCTTGTTGGTCAACTTACGGTAGATTTTCTCCACATCCTTGATGTATTTGCTTTCAGGATAGTCGTTCTTGAAGGCATAATATTCGTCCAGTGCATCGCGCATACGATCCTGCTTCTTCTCTTCCACACTCTGCAAAGCCATTTCCGATTTGGCACGCAGGATAAGCATTGAGAGTTCTTCGCGTTGACGACAGAAGGGATAATCCTTCAGGGCATTTTCAGCCGTGATGACACACGCTTCATAATTATTTCCACTGTTGCGGCTGGTACTGTTTCCCATATAGGGTCCCAAATCATAATAGAGACGAGCGGATATGAGTTCCTTTTCAGCCAAATTATTCTGCAAGTCGTAGAGCATATTCTGAATTTCATCCTTGCGCGTGCTCATCGGATAATACTCCATGAAGACCTGCAATTCCTGTATGGCTTTCACCGTCGCACTTTGGTCAAGCCGTGGTTCGGGTACAGCCATATACAGAGTCTTTCCTGTGTAGAAACGCGCCTCTTCCGTATAGATGCCCCGTGGATAATTATTATAATAGGTGATAAAATAGTGGGAAGCCGTCTCATAATCACCCTGTCCATAATAACACATGGCAAGCATATATAGCGACTCCTCTGCCTTGTCCGTACCTTTCATGATGGCAATCAGCTCTTCCAAGAGAGTGGCTGCACGCATATATTTTCCAGAAGTGTAATACTCTTTAGCAGCTTCATACTTATAGTCATAATCCATACTTTTCAGAATCTTGTTGTAGCTGTTGCATGAGCCAAACAAGAGTGCCGCCATTATGCAAATTCCTATAGTTTTCTTCATTACGCTTGAAATAATTGGGTGCAAATTTACGGATAACCTGCGAAATATACAATTAATCGGTGTTTTTTAATGCAAAAATTCGCTTACTCTTTGTTTTTGCGGGGGAATATGTGTATTTTTACAGCCGTTTTCCGAGAAAAGAATGGCCATCCAGGAAGACAAAGAGGATATAAACCACAACCTGATCACATTTATGGATTTTGAACTCATTTCTGATTACCAGCCTACCGGCGACCAGCCGGAAGCCATCGCACAACTGACAGAAGGCATCCGACAAGGACTTCCGGCACAGACACTGTTGGGAGTGACGGGTTCGGGCAAGACATTCACCATAGCCAATGTCATCAGGCACATCAACAAGCCGACACTCATCCTGAGCCACAACAAGACCCTGGCTGCACAACTGTATGGAGAGTTCAAGAGCTTTTTCCCGAACAACGCTGTGGAGTATTACGTCTCCTACTATGACTACTATCAGCCGGAAGCCTACCTGCCGGGAAGTGACACCTATATAGAAAAGGACTTGGCCATCAACGATGAGATTGACAAGCTGCGTCTGGCCGCCACCTCTTCGCTGCTTTCCGGCAGAAAGGATGTCGTAGTCGTATCCTCCGTATCGTGCATTTACGGTATGGGGAACCCTGCCGACTTCTACGAGAATGTCATCGAAATCAAACGGGGCAAATTACTCGACCGCAACGTTTTCCTCCGCCGGCTGGTTGACCAGCTGTATGTACGCAACGAAGTCACCTTCCAACGAGGAAACTTCCGTGTGAAGGGTGACACGGTGGATATCTATCTGGCCTATGCCGACAATCTGCTGCGCGTACAATTCTGGGACGACGAGATTGATGCAATTGAAGAAGTGGATGCCGTATCGGGCATGAGGCTCGGGACGTTTGACGAATACAAAATATATCCCGCCAACCTCTTCATGACAACCAAAGAGAGCACTTTGCGTGCCATACATCAGATAGAAGACGACCTGTTGGTGCAGGAGGAGTTTTTCAGAAAGCAGGGAAGAGAGTTGGAAGCCAAACGCCTGCACGAGCGGGTGACGTATGACATGGAGATGCTGCGCGAGCTGGGACACTGCTCGGGCATAGAGAACTATTCGCGCTACTTCGACGGACGGGCAGCAGGCACACGCCCCTATTGTCTGCTCGACTTTTTCCCAAAAGACTTCCTGCTGGTGATTGACGAAAGCCACGTCAGCGTACCGCAAATACGGGCCATGTACGGAGGCGACCGTGCCCGCAAAGTCAATCTGGTGGAATACGGTTTCCGCCTGCCTGCCGCCATGGACAACCGTCCGTTGAAGTTCGAAGAGTTTGAAGCCATGACTCCACAAACCATCTACGTCAGTGCCACACCGGCTGATTACGAATTGGTGCGTAGCGAAGGCATCGTCGTCGAGCAAGTAATCCGCCCCACCGGATTGCTTGACCCTATCATTGACGTACGCCCAAGCATGAACCAAATAGACGACCTCATGGAAGAGATACAACAACGGGTAGAGCGCGAAGAGCGTGTATTAGTAACTACACTGACCAAACGTATGGCCGAAGAGCTGGCCGAATATTTGTTGGACAACGGCGTGCGGTGCAACTACATCCATAGCGACGTAGATACATTAGAGCGCGTGAAAATCATGGACGACCTGCGTACAGGCATCTACGATGTGCTGATAGGTGTCAACCTCCTGCGCGAAGGACTCGACCTGCCGGAAGTATCACTCGTAGCTATCCTCGATGCCGACAAGGAGGGTTTCTTGAGAAGCCACCGCTCGCTCACGCAAACAGCCGGACGTGCCGCACGAAACATTAACGGAAAGGTAATCATGTATGCCGACAAAATAACAGAAAGCATGAAACTGACCATTGCCGAAACCAACCGGAGAAGAGAGAAACAGTTGGCATACAACGAGGCAAACGGCATAACTCCGCAACAAATAAGGAAAGAACGGAAAATGGCCGACCTCATCAACACTACCCCCAAACAAGAAGGGAAAGGAACTGCACCCAAACCATACGGAGACACCAACCCTCCCCTACCGACTGCCGCCGACCCTATTATCTCCTATATGTCGAAGGCACAGTTGGAAAAGAGTATCGAACGCACACGCAAACTGATGACCGAAGCAGCCAAACGCCTCGACTTCATCGAAGCGGCACAATATCGCGACGAACTGCTCAAAATGGAGGAGATATTAAAGGAAAAATGACTTGCCGCCGAATAAAGTCGTACTTTCTTCAAGCAAATGCATGGCATTTCATTTCTTTATTGTATCTTTGCAAATATTTTAAGGTATAACGAGGCATGAAAATTGTTCTGATAACCCCGCCTGACTTCTTTGTGGAAGAAGACAAGATTCTGACCTCTCTCTTTGAAGAGGGGCTGGATATCCTGCACTTACGTAAACCGGGTACGGCTCCGATGTATTCTGAACGGTTGCTCACACTCATTCCCAAACAATACCACAACCGCATTGTCACCCACGATCACTTTTACCTGAAGGAAGAATTCGGCCTGAAGGGCATACATCTGAACCACAGGAATCCTGACGTACCGTTGAACTACAAAGGACACGTCAGCTATTCGTGCCATTCACTGGAGGAGGTCAAACAGAAAAAAGCCTACTTCAACTACGTATTCATGAGTCCCGTATTCGACAGCATCAGCAAAAAGAACTACTTAAGCAACTTTCCGCACGAAATACTGAAAAAGGCCTCACACGAAAAGATTATAGACAAAAAAGTCATCGCCTTGGGAGGCATCACTGCAGAAAACATCCCGACATTGAAAGCCTACGGATTCGGAGGAATAGCCATTTTAGGAGATATTTGGAACCGTTTTGATACACACGAGGCCATCAACTACCAGGAGGTTATCCAACGTTTTCGACTGCTCAAACAAATGGCAGAATAAGAATGAGCTGAAAATCCAAGGACAGAAATGAAAGATTATTCACTTTTATTTCCTACCTTTGCAACCAAAAGAAAAACATCCATAGAAAAAAACAAAAAATATAGACAGTCTCATAACAATATGATGAACGGAAAAGAATCTTTCATGGTATTCTCGGGAACAAAATCGAGATACTTAGCCGAGAAAATCTGTACAAGCCTCGGTTGCAAACTTGGCAACCTCAACATCATGCACTTTGCCGATGGTGAATTTGCCGTATCTTACGAAGAGTCCATCCGCGGACGCGATGTATTCCTCGTACAATCCACATTCCCAAACAGCGACAATCTGATGGAATTGCTGCTCATGATTGATGCAGCCAAACGCGCATCAGCAAAGAGTATCGTAGCTGTCATCCCTTATTTCGGATGGGCACGCCAAGACCGTAAGGACAAGCCCCGTGTAAGTATCGGAGCCAAACTGGTGGCAGACCTGCTGAGTGTGGCAGGCATCGACCGTCTGATTACGATGGATCTTCATGCCGACCAAATACAGGGGTTCTTCGACATCCCCGTTGACCACCTCTATGCCAGCGGTGTGTTCGTACCTTATATCGCTTCATTGAAGCTGGAAAATCTGGTAATTGCAGCACCCGATGTAGGCGGTTCAAAGCGGGCAAGCACCTATGCCAAGTACTTCAACGTTCCCCTCGTACTCTGCAACAAGCAACGCTTGAAAGCCAATGAAGTGGCTTCCATGCAGATTATCGGTGACGTGAAGGGAAAGAACGTAGTCATCGTGGACGATATGGTGGACACCGCAGGCACCATCACCAAGGCTGCCGACATCATGATGGAAGCCGGGGCTGCCAGTGTGCGTGCCGTGGCCTCACACTGTGTGATGTCTGGCCCTGCCAGCGACCGCGTGCAGAACTGTGCACTTGAAGAAATGGTCTTCACCGACAGCATCCCATACAGCAACCGTTGTGCCAAAGTGAAGCAGCTATCCATTGCCGACATCTTCGCAGAGACTATCCGCCGTGTGGAGGCCAATGAAAGCATCTCTTCACAATACATTATCTGAAAAAGGAATCAGAACGCAGTTTGCATATAAAAGACAAAAGAGGGATGCCCCCAATTAGGCAAACCCTCTTTTATTTTTCATGCAGCGCGCTGCATAGCCAATCGCAGCAGGCTGGTACTGCGTTTACAGCGCGCTGCGATTGTTCACGCAGCGCGCTGCATGAAAAAGGGGGATATAGATGTAAATATCCAATACGTCCTCTTGTGTGATAAAAAAGAATGAGGGTGTGCCTATTTTTTTTGCACACCCTCATTCTTTATGGTCAATAATGCAATTTCAACTATAAATTGCAATCAATTCATCAGCGTTTCATCAGCTTCAGTACACCGGTAGTTTCGGAAGACTTGACGTGCAAGAGGTAAATGCCTCTGTCAACAGACAACTTCTGGAAGGTCTCTTCCACAGCACCCATCGGACAAGTGAATACTGCTACCTCTACACCGCCTGTGCTGACAACAGTGACAGTAACTTCTTCGTCGGCAGTGATAGCTTCAATGCCCGTAGGATCATATCCGATAGAGAGCACTCCCTCGGCCACACGGTCAGTAATCCAATAATAACCGCCAGACAGCTCTGGAAGCTCAAACTTAGGTGTACCGGTGAAAGTCTCCACCTCTTTCCACAATACCAACGAATCTCCTTCGACCGGCACATAATCATCGTGAAGACGTACCTGAATGGTACCGTTCATCGTCAGGTTGGCAATCTGCTGGATGGATGTTCCACCTGTGCTGCTCTTGGTAGCACAACTGCGCATACGCACTTTATACACCGAACCGGAATTGAAGGTCACGTTCTTTCCGCCAAAATTGATTTGTCCACTGAACGATGTCTCCAACATTCCTACTTCTACCACACCATTGATGGTATAGCGGGAGTTTGTCAGGCTGCCTTTAGTACCTGTCACTCCGGAAAGCATACCTTTTTCGCCTACAAGGAAAGAACCTGTACCCAATACTGTAGAAGTAGCAATAAACAGCGTACCCTCATCTACACGTATTGCCCCCGTACAATCACTCACTCCCTTCATTGTCATTTTACCCGAACCAATTTTGGTGAAGTTCGTACTTTCTCCGGTAATAGCGCCTTCCCAAGTGAAATCTTCATCATTGCCGACCCTCCAGGTATTGGCACCGACAGAGGTTCCGTTGCTGAATGTACATCCGCCACCCAGACTTCCCTTACCGGTTACTTGACCGATAGTATATACTTTCCCACTGTTTTGCACAATGATACCTGAAGGAATGTTCATCGTTCCCTTGGGCAATCCAGTGTTAGTATCGAGTGTAAACCGGCCATCGGCTGCATAGGTAGCTTGAGGGATGATGGTTCCGGTGAAAGCAGACATATTCATCTGCAGCGGTGTACGTGTGGCATAGTAGTTGCTTCCTTTCTCTGTAGCGCAATAGATAGTGAGAGTGCCATCTCCGGTGATTTTGTTCGTGTAAGTGCAGCGGTTAGCCGTGGTCCATGCACCGGTCTTGCCTGTAGGTACATGTATATTGTAACTGGTACCGGCATTCTCCAGAAGAGCACCTCCCGAATAAACGATTGTCTTGGCCGGAACGGTACTGGATATACACTGTACAGTACCTGCATTTATAACCATCGTATCGAGTGTGCTGTTGCTGACATTCAGCTTCATCCATCCCGATCCCTGCTTGATGGCCTTCGTTCCTGAGAACGAACGATTGACAATGAAGTCGGCTGTGTTATTGATGATACCACCTTCGGCTGTCTCGAACTTGACAGGCGAGCCCATCTGTACGGTAGCCGTAGTGCTCAGCATCGCTCCGTTCTCTATGACGAACTTGGCAGCTGCAGTATTCACCCCACCCAGATTACCGTAAGCCTGTGTGGCATGGCTGAGCGAGGTGACTTTCACAGTACCTCCGCTAATCCGGGTTCCACCGGTGTAGGTGTTGTCGTTGGTAATGGTGAGGACACCACTGCCACGCTTCACCAAAGTGGTGTTTCCTATCAGCGAACCTGTACCCGAGAAGGTGTATGCTTTGCTGGCATCCACAATCACTGTATCAGCTTCAAGCTCCCCATTGAGACTGATGTTGAACGATGAAGCGACATCAGTGAAAGAAACCTTGTCACCTGACACAAAGATCTCATCAGTCACTGTGGCATCAGTTGCAGAAGTAAAGTTTGGAGAACTTGCAAAATCCCAAATGCTGCTACCCTCACCATTCCAGATGATGGATGCTGCATCGCGTACACCTGACACAACCAAATAGAGTTTGTCCCCTTCAAGCATGAGTTTGGTCTTGAGAGATGTTCCAAGTCCTTCAATCTTGATGTCAGACAAATTTCCATTGACAGTCTCTATACCTTCAGCCAAAAGATAGTTTCCTGCAGCTATTTCAGTTGCCCCTTCTGCACAGTGGGTTACAAATTCCACCACAGGAGTGATATATGCAGGCCCATAGGTTTCCCAGGCACTGCCGGTCTTAATCTCAACATCAAGCACCTTGGTCTTCAACAAATCCGAAAGTATTCCGTCACTGTAGATGTCAAACTGGACACGTGCACCGAAACCAAGTTTCAACGTATCGACTGTGACTGTTCCTTTCTTATCTTCACCACCGGGGCGCAACGTAGAAGCATAATCCATACGGATGCTCCGGAAAGAGCCTCCATCGGAGTTGAGTGTGGTGAAACGGTTGAGCCACAAACTGGAATTCTTTATAGAACCGTTGAAATTGAGCGTACCGGCCCAGATGTCTGTATTGCCGGTATGGGTGTTCTCCACAGCAGGAAGATTAAGGATGCCGTCACCCTGCTTCACCAGACGCATATTGCCGGTAAAGGCAGCTCCATTCACTTGGCAAGTATAGTATTCGTAATTAATCAATCCGTTTCCGGCTGTGTTGCTACTGTTAGTACCCTGCACCCAAGAGGGGACATTGAATGTGGTCACACTGGGTGCAGCTCCATCGGCCACAGTGACACTGCTGTTATTTGTCTCACACACGATGACATGCTGTCCATTGTGTGCAGAAGAGATTGTTCCTCCATCGGCCACCTCCACACGTCCTGTCATGGTATATGGCGGGGGTGCCACTGTAATTCCCTCAAGTTGTCCGAGGAAGAAACTGGTATGAGGAGGCTGGTTGTATCCTATACACTGCCATACCATGGCCTGACGATACTGATGGTCATGCCACAAAGTGGGAATACGGTACGAAGTGGCAAACGGTGTGGTATAGATTCGGATACTGGCATTGTCGCTCGTACGTACCACAATTTCCTCACGCCAGTCACCGATGATGTCGCCAGAAGCAGAAGGATTGTTTTTCGAATCGTTGTTCATGGCACATCCCTCACTTTGAAAGACACGCCCACCCCCTGTAGTCCACACCACAGCTTCACGTTCCGTACCTGGAGAATCGAGAATGCCTTCAAGCAAGTCTCCCGTCCAATAGATACGGAAGTTGAGGTGACTCCAATAAAGTCCGTCATTGGTCCCGGCGGTGCTGGGGCCTCCGACAACCTCACGGTCGGCGACAGTGGAGATAAGCCCTGTATTTACCGAACGGGCAAGGCAACCCGGGAAATCGTTGCTGAAGTTTCCGCACAATCCGCGACCATCATCACTTGTACCTGCCGAACGATAATAGAGCTTCGAAGTGGTGGCGTTACGGTAGTTCATGTTGGGACTGCTTTCATTGCAGGCAAAGAATTCAAGGCCTTTACGATAAGGGTCAAAATCACCACAGTGCTGTGCATCGCCATGACCAAGACCGGCAGTAGAGAGTCCTTGTCCATTGTCATCGATGACCATTGAGCCGAATACAATTTCATCGCGTCCGTCTTCATCCACATCGGCAATACCATAATTGTGATACCCTTGTCCGTAATAGGCTCCGGAAGTACCCTTCCACTCCCAACGGAGAGTAAGAGCATGAGTGGCGGGATCCACATCGAATGTTTTGAAATGATGCTGTGTATAGCAGCCACGTCCCAGGAAGATGCTGGCTGTACGTCCGTCAAGAAAGGGTGCTCCAAAATAGTGTTTGGTCGAACGATGACCGTATGAATCTCCCCAGTCTGAAGCAGATCCGCGTGGCAAGGGATATGTCATCCACGGCTTACTTTCATCACCACTGATATTATAAGGTTTACCTGTAGCTCCTTCCAAATAGAGCAGATATTCGTTTCCGCTATTGGTATATTCCACACCTTCCCAACGAGTGTCAGCAGTAGAGCCCACCTGCATCGTTGTGCCATCAGCCATGTGGATAATCATGTTGTCTGCACCTCTTAACAACACTTCAGCCTTGCCATCCTGATCCCAGTCATAAGCTATCATATCCCATTGTTCATCAGGTCCGGCAAGCATATTGGGTCCCATATCAATCCACCAGAGCCGCTCACCGGCCATATTGTAACACTCATAATGGTGGAAACAAGTCTTGTTTGTCAGCGTACCTACACCTCCTGTATAGTTACGTTTCATCAGGAATTCGGTCACTCCGTCTCCATCGACATCCCCTAACGATACATCATTGATGATATACGAAGAGGTGACCGTATTTCCATCACGGTCGGTCACGGATGCCACATTGATCTGCTTATATCCTGCATTCCAACGGCTTACTTCTGCACTCTGTTCTTGTTCTTCTCCATTGACAACAGCGGCTACCTTATATTTGCTGGTAGATGTTCCCGCCGTATGACTATAGTTGGAACTTTTCAATCCTTTGGCAATCAAGCTTCCGTTACAGTACAGATTATAAGTCACATCATAATACTCCTCTGCAAAGAGTCTCCAACTGACGAGATTACCTCCCCCAGTCTTGGCAGGTACAGCCACCAATCCACGGTCAAGCAAATCTGTCGTCCGTTGTGCAAATCCGGCTGTAAAAGCCGAAGCCAACAACAAAGCCGGCAATAAGACTTTTCTCATACTTTTCAGTTTATTGTTTTGTAATTATTCAGATTATTTTTCACTTCAGTTTTCCATGTGCAACAACACTTCACAAAAGTACAAAATAATCCACAACCCTTTTTACATTATTTCCTGCTTTTACAAAACATTAACTATCGAGTACTGATTTATAAAGAATAAAAGTAAAAGGTAAACAAACACGGCGAAAAGAAGAATAAAAATAACGGTCCCCTGTCAATGATAGGAGACCGCCAATAAATCACTTTGTCCTTATGATGGTCAAAGAACAGTGTCTGAGATTACTTCAATCCGAAGAGTACCGACAAACCTCCGTCAACACCTGAGAAGCCCATGAAGGCCATGGCAAGAAGACCGGCGGTGACAAGGGCTATGGACATGCCCTGCATACCCTTGGGCACGTTCACCAAGCTCAACTGCTCGCGGATACCGGCAAAGATAATCAATGCCAAGGCAAAACCAAGAGCGGTGGAGAAGGCGTAGATGACACCCGTGAGAAGGTCGTACTGCTTCTGGATAACGAGGATGGCCACACCAAGGATACAGCAGTTGGTGGTGATAAGGGGAAGGAACACACCCAACGCCTGATAGAGGGCGGGAGAAACCTTCTTCAACACAATCTCAACCATCTGCACGAGGGCGGCAATCACAAGGATGAAGGCAATGGTCTGCAAATAACCGAGACCATTGGCATCGAGCACATAGATCTGAATCAGATAAGTCACAATCGTAGCAATGGTCAACACGAATGCTACGGCAGCTCCCATACCTGCGGCCGTCTCAATCTTCTTGGACACACCCAAGAACGGACAGATGCCGAGGAACTGAGAAAACACCACATTGTTTACAAAGATGGCGGTGATAAATATCAATAAATATTCCATATTCTTCTAAATTAACAATGAAAGAATGAAAGAATTAAAGTCGTATCCACAACCCATCATCTTTTTCACTCTTCTCATTTTTCATTCTTTAATTCTTTAATTCTCTCACGCTTTTCTCATCTTGTTCACAATGGCAATGAGGTAACCCAAGGCGATGAAGGCTCCAGGTGCAAGCACGAAGACAAGCATACCGTACTCCTCGGGCATGAGGGTCATGTTGAACACCTTACCTGTACCTAAGAATTCGCGCACGGCACCGAGCAATGTCAGCGCAATGGTGAATCCAAGACCTATACCGATACCATCGAAGATGGAGGCCACAGGGCCATTCTTGGCGGCAAAGGCCTCGGCACGTCCAAGGATGATACAGTTCACTACAATCAAGGGGATGAAGAGACCGAGCGTGGCGTAGAGGTCGGGCACGTAGGCCTGCATCACCATCTGAAGCACGGTCACCAAGGTGGCAATCACCACTACATAAGCAGGGATACGCACCATATCGGGCACAAGGTTCTTGATGAGTGAGATAACGAGGTTTGAGCAGATGAGCACCGCCATGGTGGCAAGACCCATACTCATACCGTTGATGGCAGATGAGGTGGTACCCAAGGTGGGACACATACCCAAAAGAAGTACAAACGTAGGATTCTCTTTGATGATACCGTTCATCAATACTTTAAAGTTATTCATATCTTATACTCCTTTCCTTTATTAGTTATTACCACAAACACAATTCTCTTTCTCCTTGGAGCAGAAGTTCTCCTCGCACTTGGCGGGGTCAGCACAACAAGCGGCTTCTTTCACCTCGTTTACCATCTGCTCTACGGCCTCCTCTACCTGCTGGGTAGCACTGGAGTTGGCATCCACCTCTTGCCCCTGAAAGGCCTTGTAGGCATCGTTCACGGCACCGAGGAAAGCACGGCTGGTGATGGTTGATGCGGTGATGGCATCCACCTCGCCACCGTCCTTGCTCACGGTAAGTTTGTTCACAGAGGGATTCTTTCCGATGATGTCGCCTTTGGCTCCCTTTTGGAACCATTCGCCAGCCTTGGCACCAAGACCCGGAGTCTCAGCATGTTCGAGCACGCTATAACCGAGGATGTTTCCTCGGGCATCGAAACCTACGAGCACCTTGATGGTGCCGCTGAAGGCACTGTTATTGACCGCCTGTACGGCTGTACCCTTGTCGGTGGTATAGACGATGACATCGCCTCCGTTGATGCTATCGATGCTCTGCACCGTAGCCTCGTCGGCTTGAAGCACACTCTTGATACCATCGGCCAAAGCCTTCTCCTTGATTTCCTGAATGGGGCCTTCGGTCACACCGTTCACATAAGCCAACAAGCCACCGGCAATCACAGATATCACGGTCAATACGACCGCCATATTCAACAATGAAGATTCTAACTTTTTCATTTCTTTACTACCTCCCCAAATCGTTTAGGTTTGCAATAGGTGTTGATGAGCGGAGTGAATGCGTTCATCAAAAGGATGGCGAACGACATACCCTCGGGATAAGC
>CAZTPB010000044.1:0-13480 GCA_964614555.1 uncultured Bacteroides sp. | reverse complement strand
TTAATAGTATATCTGCTCGAAAATGAGAGCTCAACTAAATAGCAGAAGAGCCACCAATGGCTGTACAAAACAACGTAAGATGCTGAAAATGTGTGATTCACCCCCAAATGTAGGATGCTGTTATACCGCAGAGGCTGGCCAAAAGACCGATGAAGCATCGGCGGTGTTTATGGATGAGGCCATAAAAAAGAAAGAACAGCGTGCTGTAGAGGAAGAGGGTGCCGACGGCATTGAGGGAGCAACCGCTGATGTCGGCTCCAGGGATGCGGGCGGCCAAAGAGAGACTGCTGTTCATCAGGCGGACAAAGAACCCTATGAGGTCGCCTATGAATGGTTGCAAGGGGGAGGCTGGCAATAAGGAGGCAAGGAGGAAGGGTACTGCCGCACAAACGATGAGGAATGTGAGTGGGATAATCCATAAATTGACCACTAAGGCATAGGGGGAGAGACGGCTGAAATAGTGGAGGATGAGTGGAAAAACACCGACTTGGGCTGCAAGGGAGACGGTGGTGATGCCCCACAGATGACGGAGCAGGCCATGACGGGGACGGGGGAGAAGTGTCTGCAACCATGGCTGGATCAGCAGGATGGAGGCTACGGCAGAGAAAGACATCTGGAAACCGACATCGAACAGGTAGAAAGGGTTGTAGATGAGCATGGCGAAGGCGGTAAGTGCCAAGGTGTTCAGCGGGAATCCTGAAGAACGGTTGAAACTGTAGCTGATGAACAATACTGAAAACATGATGGCGGCCCGAACGGCTGAAGCTGGACTGCCGACCAATAGGACGAATCCCCAGATGGCAGGCACAGTCAGTAGCCGGCACAGATGCCTATGGCGGAAATTGCGTAGAAAAAGGTTGAAGAAGGCGGTGAGAACCATGCAGAGAATGCCGATGTGCAAACCGGATAAGGCCAGTACATGGCTCGCACCGGAGATGGAATATTGTTCGCGCACCGTTTCGCTGAGGTCGTTCTTATAGCCTAATGTCAGGGCGGAGAGTACGGATAGTTCGTCGCCGGACAATCCGCAGGAGCGGTAGTAGTCGAGCAGGGTGCTTCGTACCCGAAGGGCTTGGGCTTTCCAATGCACTGTGGCGGTATCGGTAAGTTGCCAATGGCGGGTGTACAATGTGCCGGAAACTTGCCGATGACGGAGATGCCGGACATAGTCAAACGTAGGAGAAAAATTGGTTGGTGGCTTCACTTCACCATAGAAACGGAGTTTGTCACCGGGAGACAATGCAGCCGCTTCTGCAGTCTTGGGAAGATAGAGGAGTATATTGGCAGAAAGGGAACGGAGAGAATCACCGGTGTGAATGGATGTCACTTGGACGGGACAAAGGTAGCTGCGTTCTTTGGCTGAAACTTCGTCGGTAAGCCGGCCTTCGTAGATACATTTTTCAGAAGGCCATTGTGATGCAGCGCGTTCCCATTGAAGGGAACATAGCGACCATCCGGCAAGAAACAGGAATAGGGTAGTGGCTATACCATACCATGCACGGTTTTGCCAAGTTGAAATGCGCAAAGAAAGTGCCATGGCTATCAGCATAAAAGCTGCAGCTGTCAATGGATAGACAATGGGGATAGAACTGACGAATCCATCGCCACTGTCGGACACGGCGATACCTGCCATGAAGGGAAGCAACAGCCGGATGAAAGGGCGGCTTTCGCAAAAACGGTGGATAGGAAGTGGATTCACAGTTGCCTTATCCGATGGATGGTCTCAGCAGGGGAGGGTGACTTGAACACATGGCTACCTGCCACCAGAATGTCTGCACCGGCTTTTACCAGTGAGGCTCCTGTCTCATCGTTCACTCCACCGTCAACCTCAATCAGTGCCTGTGAGCCGGTGCGGTTGATGAGTTGTTTCAGTTCGCGCACCTTTTCAATTGTGTGTGGGATGAACTTCTGCCCGCCAAAGCCAGGGTTGACGCTCATAAGCAACACCATATCGGCATCGCAAATGATGTCGGTCAGCAATGCTACCGGAGTGGCCGGGTTCAGTGTGACACCGGCTTTCATCCCAGCTTCCTTGATTTGCTGTACTACACGATGCAGGTGAGGGCAGGCTTCGTAGTGTACATTCATCATGTATGTGCCCAATGCTTTTACCTCGGGAATGAACTTTTCGGGGTTGACAATCATCAGATGTACATCGAGTGGCTTTTTGCAAAGGGCTGCCACATGTTTCAATACCGGAAATCCGAAGGAGATGTTGGGGACGAATACACCGTCCATCACGTCCAAATGTAGCCAATCGGCTTCACTGGAATTGATCATCTCTATGTCGGCCTGCAGGTTGGCAAAGTTTGCGGCCAACAAGGAAGGGGCTATTTTTGTCATATCAGTATATGATTTGCTTATCTCTTGCAAAGATAAGCATTTCCTTTGGATTATCCTAATA
Organism: uncultured Bacteroides sp.; assembly: GCA_964614555.1. GTDB lineage: Bacteria > Bacteroidota > Bacteroidia > Bacteroidales > Bacteroidaceae > Phocaeicola_A. The sequence continues at coordinate 11,076 of CAZTPB010000044.1, read as the reverse complement.
CAAAGCCGGGTAAAGTTTCGGGCAACAGTGCAGAGGCCCGGTAATTGCGTGCAAAAGTCCGGAGAAAGTGAAGAGTCTTCTCGCTTGGGGACTTATGCAAGCAGACAAGTAACCGCTTGCTGCATGGGGATTCAGAGGAATAGAATGAGGAAGTAGTTTTTTTATTCATAGGCAAAACTCCGATTATTTTCACTTTTACCTTTTAAAACGAAAATAGTCGGAGTTTAGTGTATAGAGTTTCCTATATTTTTTGTCAATAGACTGTCAGCACAATGTTTTTCTCTTCTGCCATACGGCGCAGATTGAGTAGGGCATAGCGCATACGTCCCAAAGAGGTGTTAATACTTACACCTGTAATGTCGGCAATCTCCTTGAAGGAGAGATTCTGGTAGTATCGCATATGAACCACCTCACGTTGGTTGTCGGGCAACATTTCCACCAACCGGCCTACATCTTTCAATATCTGGTCGAAGACCATCTGTTTTTCAATGGTGTCTTCGGAAAACTTGATGTTGTTGAACAGGTCCGTGTCGGTTTCACTGTCGGATATCTGGTTCTCATTCCGCTCTTGCCGGAAAAAGTCGATAACCAAATTGTGGGCGATGCGGGTCAGCCAGGCAGAGAATTTGCCGTTTTCAGTATAACGTCCTTGTTGGATGGTGACGATGGCCTTGACAAAGGTCTCCTGAAAGAGGTCTTCGGTAAGCTCCTCATTGTGTACTATAAAAAAGATATAGGAATAGATTTTGTTCTTATACCTATCCAACAAAACATCAAAAGCCTGATTGTTGCCTTCTGAATACAAAGCGACCAATGCGTCATCGGTCATCTTCTTCAAATGTTCCATTACTTCTTCTTTTATTCTATTTTTAGAGTAATGTCTTTCCTATAGGCTGATTGTTTTTTAGTTAATAAAACTGCTTGTGTTGTATTTTCATCTGCAAATAAAAGCATAATTTGTGAGACGTGCAACTTTTTTAGCTTTTTTCTTTATTGTTATCGCACACATAAGCCGGATGTGGTTTTGAAACCATTCAAAAAGTCGCTGACTGACATTCGCTTCTTGCCTGCCAGTTGTAATGATTGGACATACAGATATCCATCGGGCAAAGCTATACGCAGGTAGGTCTTTCCATCGGAAGTCACGGCTCCGGTTTTTTCCCCGTGGGAGAGAAATTTTTTCTCCGTCTGGAAAATTTTCAGCACTTGTGAAATACCCTCTTCATTTACCAACTCTGTCCATGCGGCAGGGTAGGGTGAGAGTCCCCGGACAAAGTCATAGACCCCTTTGACCCCTTTTTGCCAATCGATGCGACAAGTGTCCTTGAAAATTTTGGGAGCCGGACGAAGCTCTTCTTCTGACAGGCTTATCAATTCCTCTTGCGGGACGGACTTCACTGTACCGGCCAAGATTGCATCCACGGTCTCGGTCACCAGCTTTCCTCCGAGCATCATCAGTTTGTCGTGGATGACTTCTACGTTATCGTCGTCTGCGATAGGTACGCGCACCTGTTGGATGACTTCACCCGTGTCAATCTCATGCTTGAGGAAAAAAGTGGTAATGCCCGTCTCTGTATCACCATTGATGATGGCCCAATTGATAGGAGCGGCTCCGCGATATTGTGGGAGTAGGGACGCATGAAGGTTGAAGGTGCCCATGGGAGGCATATTCCATACCACTTCGGGAAGCATGCGGAAAGCTACCACTATCTGCAAATCGGCCTTCAGCGAACGGAGCTCTTCTACAAAGGCTTCGTCTTTCAGGTTTGCCGGTTGGAGTATATGCAAACCCTTCTCCAAAGCATATTGCTTGACGGGGCTTGGTTGGAGTACACTTCCGTGACGGCCCATCGGTTTGTCGGGCATGGTAATGACACCCACAACATTGTATCCTCCCTCGACGAGGCAGCGTAGGCTTTCTACGGCAAAGTCGGGGGTTCCCATATATACGATTCTCAAATCTTTTTTCTGCATAGTCTTTGGGTCGTTTTTTTTGTTTTAATCCTCCGAGAAATCTACCAGCACCTGACGGTAAGTGTCGAATACCTTCGACTTGGAGACGAAACCGAGATATTTGCCGTCGGCATCATCTACCGGCAGATTCCAAGCGTCTGTCTCGTCGAACTTCTTCATCACCACTTCCATCGGGTCATTCACATTCAGGCGGCAAGGAGCGGAGGTCATCAGTTTGTCCACCGTGAAGCGGTGATAAAGTTCTTGGCGGAACATGATGTTGCGGATATCGTCCATCTGTACGATGCCCAGCAGTACACCACCATCGTTCACCACGGGGAAAAGATTCCGCTTGGCTTTGGAGATGGCATTGACCAACTGCCCCAAGTCCATGTCCGGGCGTACTGTCTGAAAGTTTTTTTCTACCACATTCTCCACCCGCATCAGTGTCAGCACACTCTTGTCCTTGTGGTGAGTCAGCAGTTCACCCTTGCGTGCCAGGCGTGCCGCATAGATGCTGTGCGGCTCGAAGGCCATGATGGTAAGGTAGGCCGACACGGAGGTAATCATGAGCGGGAGGAAGAGGTCGTATCCGCCGGTGAGTTCGGCAATGAGGAAGATGCCGGTCAGTGGCGCGTGCATCACACCCGACATGAGTCCGGCCATCCCGAGCAGGGCAAAGTTCTTCTCCGTCAGTGTGATGCCTCCCAGAGAAAACATATTGCTGATGCGTGCCCATATGAATCCCGAAATGCATCCCAAGAAAAGGCTGGGGGCAAAGATACCTCCGCATCCGCCTCCTCCGTTGGTGGCACTGGAGGCGAACACCTTGAAGATGATGATGAGGGCCAGATAGATGAGCAGTGCATTGTCGAAGCCGTAAAAGAGTGAGTTGTTCATCACCGTATCCCATTCTTCAAGTGTCGTGCCGTTGAGCAGCAGGTGGATGGTGTCGTATCCCTCTCCGTAAAGTGGCGGGAAGAGGAAGATGAGCAGACTCAGCATCGAACCGCCTATCAGCAGTTTCACGTACGGTTTGTCGGCAAATCGGCGGAACATCCCTTCGCAGAGGTTCATGGCACGGGTGAAGTAGAGCGACACAAGGCCGCAGATGATGCCCAAAATAATGACGTGGGGGATGCGCTCCATGGCAAAGGGCCGGTCGAGCTGGAACTCAAACATGGCCTCTGTACCTGTGAATATGTAGGACATGGTAGCCGCTGTCATGCACGAAATCATCAATGGCAATAGGGAGGCCATGGTAAGATCCATCATCAGCACTTCCAGGGTGAACACCAATCCGGTAATGGGTGCCTTGAAGATACCGGCGATAGCTCCGGCAGCTCCGCATCCTACAAGCAGCATCAGCTTGCGGTAATCCACCTTGAGGGTTTGTCCGATGTTGGAGCCTATGGCTGAGCCGGTGAGCACAATGGGAGCCTCGGCTCCTACCGAACCGCCAAAGCCGATGGTAATGGCACTGGCCACTACAGATGAATACATGTTGTGCCGCTTGATGCGTGCTTTCTTTTGCGAGATGGCGTGGAGTATTTTGGTCACACCGTGGCTGATGTCGTCGCGCACCACATAGCGGATGAAAAGCATGGTCAGGAAGATACCCACCACGGGATAGAGCAGATAGAGTCCGTTGGCTCCCGTCTCGTCGAAACGTGAGGTCAGCAGGCCTTGTATCAGGTGTATCAGTTCTTTCAATATGAGGGCGGCTGTTGCGGTGAATATGCCCACGAAAAAACTGATGCATAGGATGTACTGCTTTTCGCTCACGTGTGCTTCCCGCCAGACGAAAAAGCGTTGCAGCAATGTTGGCTTTTCGGTATGCTTCTGATGTTTCATCTTCCTTTATTCTCTGATGACTTTGACTTGTCCGTTGGCTCCCAGACTGATAATGCCTGAGGCTTGTGCCGTCTTCTTCTCGTTCTGCCGGTAGCCGACGATGTAATCGACTGCCTGCTTGATTTCTTCACTGATTTGGCTGAAGTTGGCAGGTGTCGGTTCACCGCTGATGTTGGCAGAGGTGGAGACGATGGCTTTGCGGAATCGGAAGCACAGCTGGCGTGAGAACTCCTCCTCCGTCACCCGAATACCGATAGTGCCGTCTTCGCCCATCAGGTTGGGGGCAAAATTGCGTGCCCCTTCGTAGATGATGGTCAGTGGCTTGGTAGTCAGCTCTATCAAATCCCATGCCATGGGAGGGACATCTTTGACATAATAGTTCAGTTTGGCCGGTGAGTCGATAAGCACCAGCATCGCTTTGTTGTCAGTACGGCGCTTGATGTCATACACACGCTTCACGGCTTCGGGGTTTGTCGCATCGCATCCGATACCCCAAATGGTATCCGTAGGGTAGAGTATCACTCCTCCCTTGTGCAATACATCGAGTGCTTGTTTGATATCTTCGTTCATTTTCCTTATACCTTAATTATATATAGTAATAATGCTTTTACAGGGCAATGTGTTTTGTCTTTTGCCGGAAAGCAGGTTGCAAATATATATAAAATATCTGAATAATGAGCCTGTCGGGCAGAAAAACGGGACATGAAGGTTCCTTTTTTCGGAAGAGGAACGAAGTTTTAGAGACTGTTGGAGGCAAATGGAAAATCTGCATTATCTATGAAAATAGTATGCTGTAGTGGTGCTTGGAGAAAGAAAAAATGGACAAAATGATAGCAGATTGCGAAAAAAATGGCTGAAAAATTTGCCAATTCAATAATAAGCACTATATTTGCCCACGTAAAAGGTGGCATTTTAACATAACCTTAAAAAGTGTAGCTATGAATATCCAACAAATCATGGCCTCTTTGGAAGCCAAACATCCGGGAGAATGCGAATACCTGCAAGCGGTGAGGGAAGTGCTTTTTTCTATCGAAGACGTCTATAACCGACATCCGGAGTTCGAGAAAGCAAGCCTGATAGAGCGGCTGGTAGAGCCTGACCGCATCTTCACCTTCAAAGTGCCTTGGGTGGATGACAAGGGGACGGTTCGGGTCAACTTGGGTTACAGGGTACAGTTCAACAATGCCATCGGCCCATACAAGGGAGGCATCCGCTTCCATGAGTCGGTCAACCTTTCCATCTTGAAGTTCCTCGGCTTTGAGCAGACATTCAAGAATGCACTCACCACTTTGCCCATGGGTGGAGGTAAAGGAGGTTCGGACTTCTCTCCACGTGGGAAGAGCAATGCAGAAGTGATGCGCTTTTGTCAGGCATTCATGTTGGAGTTGTGGAGACATTTGGGACCGGATATGGATGTGCCGGCAGGAGACATCGGAGTGGGTGGACGTGAAGTAGGCTATATGTTCGGTATGTACAAGAAACTCACTCGCGAATTTACAGGTACTTTCACTGGGAAAGGCCTTGAATTCGGAGGTTCGCTCATACGTCCTGAAGCCACCGGATTTGGTGGACTCTATTTCGTGCACCATATGTTGGGAGCCAAAGGGATGGACATCAAAGGGAAGACAGTGGCCGTGTCCGGCTTCGGCAACGTGGCTTGGGGAGCTGTCACGAAAGCAACCCAAATGGGGGCAAAGGTTGTGACTATCAGCGGCCCGGATGGGTATGTCTATGATGCAGAAGGCATCAGTGGTGACAAGATAGACTATATGTTGGAACTGCGCTCTTCGGGTGAAGACATTGTGGCACCTTATGCCGAGAAATATCCTTCGGCAACATTCTATCCCGGACGTCGTCCTTGGGAAGTGAAGGTGGATGTAGCTCTACCCTGTGCCACTCAGAATGAGTTGGACGGCGAGGATGCCCGTCGGCTGATAGCCAATGGAGTCATCTGTGTCGGAGAAATCTCCAACATGGGATGTACGCCCGAAGCGATTGAGGCATTTATAGAGAGCCGCACGATGTATGCTCCCGGAAAGGCGGTGAATGCCGGAGGAGTGGCTACATCGGGGCTGGAAATGAGCCAGAATGCCATGCACATCAGTTGGAGTGCCAAAGAGGTGGACGAACGTCTGCATCAGATTATGCAGGGCATACACAACCAATGTGTGCAATACGGCACCGAGCCTGACGGCTATATCAACTATGTGAAGGGGGCAAACATTGCCGGATTCATGAAAGTGGCCAAGGCCATGCTTGCACAAGGAGTTGTGTGATTGGAGATAAGAAATAGTTCTCATAATGAAATATCTCGTTTAGTTGTATTTGTATTTTGTATTGTAGTGTTGCTGCCTGCCTCCTGTGACTGGACGCAGGCAGTTTTTTTATCTTGTTCTTGTTAATGCGCGTTAACTTATGGCGGAAATGCTTTGTCTTTCAGTGAAAAACATTAACTTTGCATCGTTTTAACTTTTCAAGACAGATAAATTATGGTGAACAATAAGCGTGCACTTGTCATTGCCGTGATGGCCTTGCTGGCCATTGGTTTGGGTGTGGTGTCCGTATTGCTGGTGCATAAGAGCAATGAGAACAAGGAGATGGCTGCCCTCTTTGAGATAGAGAAAGAGGAGATGGAAAATGAATATTCAACCTTTGCCAACCAATATGAAGAGTTGATGGTGAAGATTGACAATGACTCGTTGCAGGTGAAACTGGAGCGTGAGCAGCAGAAAACACAACGCCTGCTTGAGGAACTTCGCCAGACGAAATCGACCAATGCAGCTGAAATAGCCCGATTGAAAAAAGAACTGAAGACGGTGCGTGCTGTCATGCGCAGTTACATCCTGCAGATTGATTCTCTCAACCAGCTCAATCAGGCTCTTGTTTCGGAAAACAAGAAAGTGAAGGCACAATACCGTCAGGCTGCCCAGCAGATCTCCTCTCTCTCAGAAGAGAAGGACAGCCTCAATCAGAAAGTGGCTTTGGCTGCCCAGTTGGATGCTACCAACATCCGTATGGTGATGAAGAACAAGCGTGGCAAGGAGACCAATAAACTGAAGCGCGCCACCAAGCTGGCCATCAGTTTTACCATTGCCAAAAACCTTACGGCGGAGACTGGTGAGCGCAGCATATTTGTACGCATAGCCAAACCGAACGGAGACATCCTCTGCAAAGGCGATTATACTTTTGAGTATGAGAACCGCCAATTGCAATATTCCATCCGCAAATATATTGAATACACCGGCGAAGAGCAGGAGGTGACGGTCTATTGGGATGTTGAGGAGTTTTTGGGAAAGGGCACCTATCAGGTGTGGCTCTTCTCGGACGGCAACATGATAGGCTCACAGAGTTTTCCGCTGGATTGAGGATGAGAAGTGTAATTTAAGGAAAAGAGAATATGAAGACTGTTTATGTATTTCTTGCCGATGGCTTTGAAGAGATTGAAGCTTTGGCTACCGTAGATATCTTGCGCCGTTCAGGCGTGCAAGTGACCACCGTTTCCATCCATTCTACCGAAGTGGTGACCGGTGCTCATGGAGTGGCTGTCATGGCTGACAGTGTGTTTGGAGCGTGTGCCTATGCCGGGGCCGATATGCTGGTGTTGCCCGGCGGTATGCCCGGTGCTGCCAATTTGGATGCTCACGAAGGGGTCTGTGCAGCATTGAAGGCTCATGCCGAAGCCGGCAAATGGTTGGGAGCCATCTGTGCAGCCCCCATGGTATTCGGACATTTGGGATTGCTTGTAGGCAAGAAGGCAACCTGCTATCCTGGCTTTGAATCGCAGCTTGAGGGGGCTGAATATACCGCCGGACAAACCGAAGTGGATGGCAACATCATCACAGGCAAAGGGCCTGCCGCCGTCTTCTCCTTTGCTTATGCGCTGGCCGAAGCCTTGGTTGGCAAAGAGGTCGTTGAGCAGGTGAAGGCCGGGATGCTGTATAACGGATAAGCAATACGGTGCTTCATGAAGAAATACGTCATCATCGTCGCCGGTGGAAAAGGTCTCCGTATGGGAAGCGAAGTGCCCAAGCAGTTTCTTCCCATAGGTGGAAAGCCTGTGCTGATGCGCACGATGGAGGCTTTTCATTCTTATGATCCGCAGATTCACCTCGTACTGGTGCTGCCTGTTGTCCAGCAGGTTTATTGGAAGGGATTGTGCGACAAGCATTCGTTTGTCTTGTCCTATCGTTTGGCTGATGGGGGAGAAACCCGTTTCCATTCTGTAAAAAACGGTTTGGACACCATCCATTCCGATGAAGATGCATTGGTGGCAGTGCATGATGGAGTGCGTCCCTTTGTCTCTACCGGGGTGATAGCCCGTTGTTTCGATGAGGCTGTCCGCACGGGTGCTGCAGTGCCTGTAACTGATGTGGTAGAGACTGTCCGCCAGCTGGAAGCGGGCGGACATAGCATCACTGTCAGCCGCGATGACTACAGATTGGTACAAACGCCCCAAGTCTTTTCCCTTTTGTTGTTGAAGCGGGCCTATGCCCAACCTTATGAACCCGCCTTTACTGACGATGCTTCAGTGGTGGAGGCTCTTGGGCATCGTGTCACTTTGGTGAAGGGTAACCGCGAGAACATCAAGCTCACCACACCTTTCGACTTGATGATTGCTGATACACTGTTGAAGAATGGATGGACTAACGGAGATTAGTCCGCTTGCTGCTAATAACTGAAACATCATGCACGACCTTGCTACACGCGACATCATGTATCTGCCCGGTGTGGGACCCAATCGGGCGGCTATGCTCAACAAGGAACTGAACATCCGCTCCTTGCATGATTTGTTGTGCTATTTTCCCTATAAATACATTGACCGTAGCCGTCTTTATTACGTGCATGAGATAGACGGCAATATGCCTTACATCCAACTCAAAGGACAGATACTGAGCTTTGAGGAAATGGGCACAGGCTATCGCAAACGCCTTGTTGCCCATTTCTCTGATGGTACGGGAGTGGTCGATCTTGTCTGGTTTCAGGGCTTGAAGTTTGTCACCGGCAAATACAAATTGCGTACTGACTACATCGTTTTCGGCAAACCTTCCGTCTTTGGCGGGCGGGTGAACATTGCCCATCCCGACATCGATCCGGCTGGTGAATTGCAACTGTCCAATATGGGATTGCAGCCCTACTACAACACCACGGAGAAAATGAAGCGGGCAGGACTCAACTCACATGCCATCGAGAAACTGATGACTAACTTGGTGGGAATTATCAAGGAACCCGTGCCTGAAACTCTTCCGCCTGATATCATCAGTCACAACCACCTGCCTTCACTTACCGAAGCGCTGATGAACATCCATTTCCCGAAGAGTGCCGAAGAACTGAGACGGGCGCAGTATCGCTTGAAATTTGAAGAGCTTTTTTTCGTGCAGCTCAATATCTTGCGTTACATGAAAGAGCGCCAGCAGCGTTATCAGGGTTTTGTCTTTGGGCGGGTGGGCGAAATTTTCAATACTTTCTATTCGCAATATCTTCCTTTTGAACTGACGGGGGCGCAGAAGCGGGTCGTCCGTGAGATACGCAAAGACATGGTCAGCGGACGGCAGATGAACCGCCTTTTGCAAGGCGATGTGGGCAGTGGGAAAACATTGGTGGCCCTGATGTCGATGCTCATTGCTCTCGACAATGGCTTTCAGGCCTGTATGATGGCTCCTACAGAAATTTTGGCCAGCCAGCATTACGAGACCGTCAGCCGGATGCTTTGCGGTATGGAAGTGCGGGTGGAACTGCTGACAGGCAGTGTCAAAGGCAAACGCCGTGCAGAGATACTTGACGGAGTGCTCACCGGGCAGGTGCACATCCTCATCGGCACTCATGCAGTGTTGGAAGACACCGTCAGCTTCTTCCGCCTCGGCATGGCAGTCATCGACGAGCAACACCGCTTTGGAGTGGCGCAACGTGCCAAACTCTGGCACAAGAACGCCACACCGCCTCATGTGCTGGTGATGACGGCAACTCCCATTCCCCGTACGCTGGCCATGACGCTTTATGGCGACTTGGATGTCTCCATCATCGATGAACTCCCTCCTGGGCGTAAACCTGTCCGCACGGTACATCAGTTTGATAACCGACGGGCATCGCTCTACAACGACATACGCGGACAGATTCGCGAAGGGAGGCAAGTATATATTGTCTATCCCCTCATCAAAGAGAGCGAGAAGATGGACTTGAAAAACCTTGAAGACGGCTACAACACCATCTGCGAAGTGTTTTCGGAATACAAGGTCTGCAAGGTGCATGGGCAGATGAAGCCTGCCGAGAAGGAGGCAGAGATGCGACGGTTTGTTTCTGGTGAAACGCAAATTATGGTGGCTACCACGGTGATAGAGGTAGGTGTGAATGTGCCCAATGCCTCGGTGATGGTCATTGAGAATGCCGAACGTTTCGGACTTTCGCAGTTGCATCAGCTTCGCGGGCGGGTAGGGCGTGGAGCCGATCAGTCTTATTGCATCCTTGTCACCGGATACAAACTCTCCGAAGACACCCGCAAGCGTATTGAGATTATGGTACAGACCAACGATGGTTTTGAGATAGCCGAAGCCGACTTGAAGCTTCGTGGGCCTGGAGACCTTGAAGGCACCCAGCAGAGTGGGGTGGCTTTTGACCTGAAGATAGCCAACATCACCCGTGACAGCCAGCTGCTCCAGCATGTGCGTGGCATTGCCCGTGAGGTAGTGGAAGCCGACCCCGAAGGCACGGCTCCGCAAAATGCTTCCATGTGGGAACGGCTCCGCCTCATGCGTAGGACCGATATCGATTGGTCGGCCATCAGTTGAGGGACGTTTACGGTTGCAAAGGCTTCGAAGCTGGTGTGGATCTAACGGGATGATGGGCGCGAATGGGGCTCTATACTTCATTGATGTGTCGAGAAACTTTCATGTGGATGTGCGATGGAATTCAGATAATCGTGAATGTGGCAAATATTTCCTCTATATGGTTGAGGTTTGTCAATTTGTACTGCATAAATATACATTAAAAGAGATAAACTACTATTCGAATATCATCGGAACTATAGTTCCAAGGATAATAGAACTATAGTTCACTTGACAAACCACCTATAAAAGCGGGTAAAAGTACTCTTTTTAGTGGTTTTTTGTCCTCTATTTGGAGAAAATGCGTTTTTGTATATCTTTCTAAATGACAGTGTATTATCGCAATATTGACGCGATTTCCTTGCCTTATTTCTCGCTACAAGTGCCTCAGCACGCAAATACGTGATCCTCGCGCTGCATATTTATGCAATTTTCAGGGCTTTCCATTTAA
>CAZTPB010000043.1:0-13620 GCA_964614555.1 uncultured Bacteroides sp. | reverse complement strand
TTAATGTCACTAAAAAACAACTTACTAAGGGCGGTAGAGCATTTTGCTTGTGGCATAGATGACGAATGCCGAGAGAAATCCGGCCAAGGCATCAATCAGGTAGTGAGCCTGGATATAGACAGTGGCGCAGCAGAGCAGGAGGTAGAAGGGGAGCATCCCGAAGAACAGCCGGCGGTCGGCCTGCCAGGCCAGTATCATCAGGATGGTCGATATGCCCACGTGCGAACTGGGGAAGGCGGCTGTGGGGCGTTCGCCCGTGGCCTGTGCATTCTCCACCAGCCGGAAGAAGAATCCGTCGATGGCATCGGCATTGGGAAGCAGTTCTGCATGATGCAGGAAATAGTCGCCCACGGGAGGGAAGCAGCCGGCTGCAGCCTGGTCGAGCCCGATGGCGCAGAAGTAGAACTGGGGCCCGGTGACAGGCACGAACAGGTAGATGGCATAGTAGATGAAGAACGAGCAGAGCACGATGAAGGAGGCCTGCATGAAGCGTTCGTAGCGGGCGAAGAAGTAGTAGAAAATCACCAGAAAAATCATCGGATAGTAGGACCAATAGCCGAGGTTGAAGGCCTCGCTCCACCATATCGTGTGGCAGGCCTGTCCGAAGCAGAGGGCCGGCTGGCAGCCGAAGAGGCGCTGTTCCCATCCGGCAAAGAGGTGGTCGAGGTTGGGCAGCAGGCGGTTGAACTCGTAGGTGTCGGGATACCAGTAGGCCAACAGCCCCAGCTGTCCGGCCACGCGCAGGAAGAGCGTCAGCCGGCAGGGCTTCCGGCGGTAGAGCATCCAGAGGGCAGCGGTCAGCAGCAGGATGCCGGCCCGCTCGGCCAGTTGTGCGCCGGGGCGTGCCATGTCCGGGTAGAAGTAGAGGATGAGCAGGGTGGTCAGTCCGCTATAGATGAGGCTGGCGGTTTCGATGGGGAGAAGCCCCTTGCTTGCCGGTGTCGTTTGCTTGTGTTCCATAGTTGTCCGTAATCTGTGGGGGTGTGTCAAATCCATTGTTCTTGTCTGTACCATGCCATGGTCTCGCGCACCCCTTTGGCCAGGTCGTATTCGGGGACGAAGCCCAGCTCCTCGCAGAGCGGCCGGATGTCGCACTGCCAGTTGCGCTGTTTCATGATCCGGTATTTGTCCCTGTTGAGCGTACTGCTCTTGCCCAGGCGTCCGGCCACCCATCCGGCGGTGTAGGAGATGAGTTTCAGCAGCCACAACGGGCTTTGGATGTGCAGCACGTGGCGTACACCCAGCTCGTGCTGTATCAGGTCGCTGAATGCGCGGCTCTCGTAGATGCCTCCGTCGCTGACGAAGTAGGCCCTGCCTGTCACCCCCCTCTCTACGGCCAGCCAGACGGCCCGCACGAGGTCTTTCACATAGATGAAGGTAATCTCCTGCCGGCGGAATCCGACGGAGAAATCCACATGGTTGCGTATGCTCTTGGCCATCAGGAAGTAGTCCCGTTCGCGCGGCCCATAGACCCCCGTAGGGCGGAAGATGACGGCAGGCAGCTGTCCGCCCAGGCTCTTCAGGTAGTTCTCGGCATTCAGTTTGCTGCGTCCGTAGGCCGTGTCGGGGGCGGGGGTGTCCGCTTCGGTGATGGGGGCATAGAGGCAGGGTGAGCCTTCCGGGAAGTCGGGGTGTGCCACCTCTTCGCGGACAGGTCCGAAGACACTGAGCGAACTCAGATAGACAAACTGCCGCGGGGTGATGCCCGCCTGCATCAGCGCTTCGGCCAGGTGGCGGGTATATTGGTGGTTGTTCAGCTCGAACTCTTCAGCCCGGCGGCATTTGGTGACACCGGCACAGTGGATGACCACCTCCCATCCGCCGTGCTCTTCGCGGTGTGCGGCCAGCTGGCTTTGCAAGGCAGCGGGGTCCGACAGGTCGAGGGTGGCAAAGTGCAAGGCCGGGTCTTGCAGGTATTTCCGGCTGCTGCTCTTGCGGATGCCTGCCCACACCTGATGGCCTTGGCGCAATCCCTCTTCGCAGAGGAAACTCCCGATGAATCCGCTGGCTCCTGTGACTAATATCTTCATACGTTTGTAATAAAATAGGTGCAAAAGAGCTGCAAAGATAGTGCAAACAACGCAATTTGCCCAATATTCTGATAAATAACCGTAAAAAAAGGATGCATTCTATCAGATATTTTGTTCCTTTGTAGGGCATTAATGACGAATCCAAACAAGTAGAAGATATGGGAAAAGCAGGAAGAAAGGGCGGCAAGCGCTTGAATAAAAAGGAACTTGTAGAGATGTTGACGGGACTTTTCCAACGGAATCCGGCAACGGAGTTTAACACCAAGCAGATTTTTTCGGAATTCCATCTGAATACGCATCCGGCCAAAATGCTCTGCCTGGATGTGCTCGACGAACTGGTGCTCGATGAGTTTATCCGTGAAGTCGGCAGGGGCAGGTTCCGCTTCTGCGACCTCGAGCAGACCATGGAGGGCATCTACCAGCGCAAGGCCAACGGACGCAACCTCTTCGTGCCTGACGATGGCAGCGAGCCTGTGCTGATAGCAGAGCGCAACTCTGCCCATGCCATGGACGGCGACCGTGTGAGGGTGTGCCTCTTTGCCCGCTGCAAGCGGGGGGTGAAGGAGGGGCAGGTGATAGACATCATCAAGCGCGCCAACGACACGGTGGTGGGCACCCTGAAGGTGAACAAGAACTATGCCGTGCTGCTGACCGAGAGCCGCACGATGACGAACGACATCATCATCCCCAAAAACAAGCTGAAGGCGGGCAATACGGGGGAGAAGGTGGTGGTGAAGGTGACCGAATGGCCCGACGACTATGCCACAGCCGTGGGGCAGGTGGTGGATGTGCTGGGGCCGGCAGGCGACAACAACACTGAGATGCACGCCATCCTGGCCGAATACGGTTTGCCCTACCGCTATCCGGAGGCCGTGGTGAAGGCGGCCGAAGAGATTCCGGCAGAGATTCCGGCCGAAGAGATTGCCCGACGGGTGGACTGCCGGCAAGTGACCACCTTCACGATAGACCCGGCAGACGCCAAGGACTTCGACGACGCCCTCTCCATCCGCCCGCTGAAAGAGAACCTGTGGGAGGTGGGGGTGCACATTGCAGACGTCACCCACTATGTCCGTGAGGGAAGCATCATCGACAAGGAGGCCATGCGGCGTGCCACCTCGGTCTATCTGGTGGACCGCACGGTGCCGATGTTGCCCGAACGCTTGTGCAACGAACTCTGCTCGCTCCGTCCCGACGAGGACAAACTGGCCTACTCCGTCATCTTCCACATCAACGACAAGGGAGAGGTGAAGAACCATCGGGTGGCGCATACCGTCATCCGCAGCGACAGGAGGTTCACCTACGAGGAGGCACAGGCCATCCTTGAAGGGGGAGAGGGTCCCTACAGCGAAGAGCTGCACACGCTCGACCGGCTGGCCAAGCGGCTCAGGGAGAAACGCTTTGCCAACGGGGCCATCGACTTCGACCATGTGGAGGTCTGCTTCAGGCTCGACGAACAGGGCAAACCCCTGGGAGTCTATTTCAAGGAGGCAAAGGATGCCAACAGGCTGATAGAGGAATTCATGCTGCTGGCCAACCGCACCGTGTCGGAAGACATCGGCAAGGTGCCCAAGAACCGCAAGCCCAAGGTATTCGTCTATCGCATACACGACCTGCCAGACCCCGAAAAACTGGAGAACCTGAAAGAATTCATTCTCAAGTTCGGCTACAAATTGCGCACCACCGGCGACAAGGGAGAGGTGAACAAGAGCTTCAACAAGCTGCTGGCCGATGTCCGCGGCAAGGCCGAACAGAACCTGATAGAGACCGTCTCTATCCGGACAATGCAGAAAGCCAAATACAGCACACACAACATCGGGCACTACGGACTGGCTTTCGACTATTACACCCACTTCACATCGCCTATCCGGCGCTATCCCGACATGATGGCTCACCGCCTGCTCACCCGCTATCAGGAGGGGGGACGCTCCGTCACCGAATCGAAGTACGAGAGCCTTTGCGAACACTCGTCGTCCATGGAGCAGCTGGCGGCCAGTGCCGAACGGAGCAGTGTGAAATACAAGCAGGTGGAGTTCATGCAGGAGCACGTCGGCCAGGTGTTCGACGGGGTCATCAGCGGGGTGACGGAGTGGGGCATCTATGTGGAGCTGAATGAGAACAAGTGCGAGGGCATGATTTCCATGCACGACCTGGACAACGACTATTATGTCTTCGACGAGCGCAACTATTGCCTTGTCGGGCGCAGGACCCGCAAACGCTACAGCCTTGGCGACCCCATACAGGTGAAGGTGGCCCGGGCGAACCTGGAAAAGAAACAGCTCGACTTTGTGCTGGCAACCGACAGCCGGAACGACTTTTCAGAGGCGGCAAAGACGAAAGGGCACAAGGAAAAGGGGCGGAAGAGAAGAAAATAGCCTCAGGGTGTGCAATATTTTCCGTTAAATCCTCTTTCGTAAAAATAAAATAGCTATATTTGCGACGTTAAACCAAATTCAAAGAACAAATGAGAAAGATTTTCAGTACATTACTCGTGGCGGTTGCTCTGCTGTTTGTGGCAGCTCCTGCCGCTGAAGCACAGATCAAGTGGGGTGTCAAGGGTGGTTTGAACCTCTCTAAGGTAGATTTTGACGACATGGATGTGGACACCAAGAACTTTACGGGTTTCTTCATCGGCCCGATGGCAGAATTTACTATCCCTGTGGTAGGATTGGGTGTGGATGGCGCTTTGCTCTATTCGCAGACAGGTATGAAATTTGAGGGTGATGGTGGTAACGAGACCATCAAGAACCACTCCATTGAAATTCCCATCAACCTGAAATACACCATCGGTCTCGGCAGCATGGCCTCGGTCTATGCGGCAGCCGGCCCCCAGTTTGCTTTCAGCCTCGACAGCGATGAGTACGAACTGATGGACTATACCTCCAAGCCTTTCAAGAAGTCGCAGCTCAGCCTGAACCTCGGTGTGGGTGTGAAACTCCTCAGCCACTTGCAGGCAGGTGTGACTTACAACATTCCGTTGGGAGACACTGCCGAGTTTGACGACTATGACTATAACGATGTAGACGACAACTATAAAGTCATCTCCGATGTGTTCGGTGCCAAGAACAAGACTTGGAAAGTGCACGTAGCTTATATCTTCTAAGTGACATTGAAAAAATAAATTGCTTCAGTTTTAGTCTCTATTTTTGATTGATTTTGTCTTTGTGAAGAAGGAACATAGCGGGCTATGTGACTGATGAACAAAGATAAAAGCGGCAAAAAGAGAGACTGACAGATGAGTAAATGAAAAAGCAATGTCTATAAAAACTGATGCAAGTTATTTTTTTAATGTCACTAAAGATTCACAAAGAGAAAAAAATAGGCGCGGGTTTTCGTTATGCTCAACGAAAATCCGCGCCTAAAGCTATCCGCACTGTCCCCCTGTCTTAGGGGGCGTAGCAATACCCACAGTTTCGCTTCAGAAATAGAGGCCGAAGCCCAACTTGAAGCCTAACTTGCTGTAGTCCTTGTCTTTGAAACTGAGATCGTAATAGACTGACGGTTCGATGGTGACAGTGCGGCTGAGGAAGAAAGCGTAGCCGGCTTCGAAAGACCAGAGACCATCGTTGAACTTTGAGGTTCTCTCTTCTCCTTCTTCTTCAGTCTTGTATTCATAATGTTTGAACTTGATTCCTGTACCGAGGAAGATGCCGTTTTGGTTGAAGTAGTAGCGTCCGCCTACTCCGAAGGCAGCACTGCGCTCTCCCTCTTTGTGCCAAGTTCCCTCTCCGTTGAGTATCAAGGCTATGTCATCAAATAGGAAAGCTCCTACTGTGGCTTGTGCGCCCATGCGGAATTTTTCCGATTCGCTATAGGTCAGGCCTAATTCGGTAACGGAGGCATTAAAATACCATTTGTTTTGTTCAAACTGCGCGTGCGCCAGCGTTGTAGCTGCCAGCACGACGAGGCAAGCGATGATTTTCTTCATTTTTTTATCGTTTTTATTGTTCTTTTAATTGCTGATTATGAATTAGATTCCTCTTCCCTTCGCCGGGCCATCTTTTCTTTTTTATCGAGTACCCACCACAGGGCGGCAATAATTACGTAGGAGGCTATCACCGTCGCCCACTTTTCCGTGCTGCTCATCTCATGGTTGCGCGGGATGAAATAGACAGCCATGGCTGTGGCATAGATGAAGAGTGCGCCCGGCAGGAGGATAGATTTCTTGTATTTCCGTTTCATATAGTCTGTTTTTATCTTTGTTCCTTATTATATGCATACATCCGCTGCCAGCGGATGAACACCAACAGTCCCACCAGTGTACACGCGCCTCCGATGCCATAGGCCCAAAGGGCAGGCAGTGCGAAGCCTTCGGGAGCGATGCAGATGTAAGTGGAGCAGACGCAGGTCATCAGCAGGGCAGGCAACAGGGTGATGTAGAAATTCTTCTGCTTCATGGAGAGATAGACGGTGATGGCCCACAGCGTGAAGACGGCCATCGTCTGGTTGCACCAGGCAAAGTAGCGCCAGATGATTTTGAACCCTTGTGCATCGCTCAGGCTATAGACCAGGATGGCGATGGTGACAAGGAAGATGGGGATGCTGATGGCCAGACGGCTGCGGATGCTCTTCTGCCCGATGTGCAGGAAGTCGGCTACGATGAGGCGTGCCGAGCGGAGCGCCGTGTCGCCGCTGGTGATAGGAGCCGCCACAATGCCCAGCAGGGCCAGTATGCCACCCACGGTGCCCAACCAGTCCTGCGAAATGAGTGTGGCCACCTTGGCGCCCGAATAGGCTACGGTCTGCCCCTGTTCGTTGACATACTCGATGCCGTGCTCGCCGAAAAACCATGTGGCGGCAGCAGCCCAGATGAGTGCCACGATGCCTTCGGTCACCATGGCTCCGTAGAAAATGGGACGCCCGTACCGCTCGTTCTCCATGCACCGCGCCATCAAAGGTGATTGGGTGGCATGGAATCCGCTGATGGCTCCGCAGGCTATCGAGACGAACATCATCGGGAATATGGGGTTGGGGTCGTACTTCGTGCCCATGCTCTCCCACATCTCGGGGAGTTGGGGAGACTTGACGTAGAGCATCACCAGAATGCCCGCCGCCATAAAGATGAGCGCAATGGCAAAGAGCGGATAGATGCGCCCGATAATCTTATCCACCGGCAGCAGGGTGGCCAGCACATAGTAGAGGAAGATGACTGTCATCCAGAAGACGAAGTCGAGGCTGGCCGGTGTCATGCCCGCCAACAGTTCGGCCGGGCCGGAGACAAAGACCGCGCCTACCAGCACCATCAGGATGATGGCGAACACACAAAATACCTTTTTGGTGCCGTTGCCCAAATAACGGCCGATGACTTCGGGCAGGCTTTCGCCCCCGTGGCGGATGGAGAGCATGCCGGAAAGATAGTCGTGGACAGCACCGGCAAAGATGGTGCCAAGGACTATCCACAAATAGGACGCAGTGCCGAACTGGGCGCCCATGATGGCACCGAAGATGGGGCCGAGGCCCGCAATGTTCAGGAACTGGATCATGAAAATCTTCCAATTCGGCATCAGGATGAAATCTACCCCGTCGGCCTGGGTAATGGCCGGTGTCTGCCGCTTCGGGTCGGGGGAAAAGATGTGCTCTACAAACCGCCCGTAAACGAAATAGCCTCCTATCAGGAGCAGGAGAGCCAGTGTAAACGTAATCATTTCTCGACTTTTTGGTTGAAAATTTGTGCAAAATTAGCGAATTAAAAGAAAACCTCCTCCATTGCCTGCCATTTATTTAGAATAATTAGACAGAAATGTGTAACTTTGTCCCGAAATAGAAAGAAGAAGAATGAAAGAAAGACGTATCAGAACCTGTCTGTGGCGGATGCTGGCTGCGATGCTCCTCTGCTGCATGAGCGGAGTGCAATTGGCGGCACAACCTTTCGCACCACTCTTTGCCCCCCGAAAGCAGGAGGTGCGTGCCGTGTGGCTTACCACCTTCAGAGGACTCGACTGGCCCACCACACCCGCCACTTCGCCTGCCACCATCGAACAGCAAAAGCGTGAACTCACCGGCATCCTCGACCGTTTGCAGGAGGCAAAGGTCAATGTCGTGATATTCCAGACCCGTGTCCGGGGGAACGTGGTCTATCCGTCGGAATATGAGAGTTGGAGCGAACCGCTCAGCGGAAAAGCCGGCGTTTCGCCGGGCTACGACCCGTTGGCCTTCGCCATCGACGAGTGCCATAAGCGGGGAATGGAACTGCATGCATGGATGGTGGCCGTACCCTTGGGGAGCGAAAAGGTGCATAAAGAGATGGGCGAAAGCTCCATCACCCGGCGGAACCCCAAGATTTGCAAGAAGTTCAACAAGCATTGGTACCTCAATCCCAGCCATCCCGAAGCACACCGTTACCTGGCCACACTGGTCAACGAACTGGTGAGCAACTACGATGTGGACGGCGTGCACCTCGACTACATCCGCTACCCCGACCGCCCGAAGAGATTCCCTGATGCAGCCGATTTCCGCAAATACGGCAAGGGGCGCGACCTTGCCCAATGGCGGCGCGACAACATTACCGGACTGGTGCGTGCCGTCTATCAGGAGGTGAAGTCCGTCAAGCCGTGGGTGAAGGTGAGCAGCGCCCCTTTGGGCAAATACCGCGACACCAAACGCTATCCCTCCTTGGGATGGAATGCCTATCATGCCGTCTATCAGGAGGCGCAGACCTGGATGCATGAAGGCATACAGGACCTGATTTTCCCCATGCTCTATTATCGTGACAACCACTTCTTCCCCTTCGTGCTCGACTGGAAAGAGCAGAGCTGCGGGCGTCTTGTCGTGCCGGGATTGGGCATCTATTTCCTTGACCCCTCGGAAGGCAACTGGACGCTGCCTGAGGTGGAAAGCCAGCTCAACTTCATCCGCTGGAGCGGGTGTGCGGGTGAGGCGCACTTCCGTTCACGCTTCCTGACCGACAACACACAGGGGCTATACGACCGCATACAGGAGCATTTCTACTACACACACGCCCTGTTGCCCGCTACCCCCTGGCTCGACAGCATTCCACCTGTGCAACCTGAACGGGCCGCATGGAGCGTGACCCGTCCGGCCATCACGATGACATGGCATCCGTCGGCAGACAATCTGGAGGGGGGAGTCAGCTACAACATCTATAAGTCGGCCACCTGGCCCATAGACCTTTCCAACCCGGAAAACCTTGTGGCTGTGCGGTTGCGCGACACGACCTATACCCAATGCATCTGTCTGCCGGAGGAGCGCGGCCACTTCTTTGCCGTCACCGCTACTGACCGGTGCGGAAACGAAAGCGAACCGCTTTACTTCAATCCTTATATTCCCTCTGCCGAGCAGGTGCAACCTTTGCCCGACGAGGTGCTGCGGAGCCGCCTGCAACGCCTGGTGCCCGACGATGAAGGCGTCGTCACACTGCCGGAGCACTTTGCCGGAAACAGGGTGGTGGTGTCCACCATTGCCGGAAGAGAGGTCGCACACCTCCCATTCCGCAATCGGCTGCGCGTAAACAACCTGCCCCGGGGATGCTATCTGATTGCAGTGGAAAACGAAGACGGACACCTGCACAAAGTGGGGATATTCATCAAATGAAAGGACAAACATCATGGACGCTCTTGCTATCATAGACAAATATTATCCGGAAGAGAACGCGCTGAAGCACCTCCTGCTGGTGCACAGCCGGGCCGTAGCCGACAAGGCACTTGACATTGCACGCCGGCATCCCGAACTGCCGCTTGACACCCGATTCCTCGAAGAGGCTGCCCTGCTGCATGACATAGGCATCTTCCTGACCGATGCGGAAGGCATCCACTGCCACGGCACATATCCCTATATCTGCCACGGCTATCTGGGGGCCGACCTGCTCCGCAAGGAGGGCTACCCGCGCCATGCCCTGGTGTGCGAACGGCATACGGGCGCCGGACTGTCGCTCGAACAAATCATGACGCAGAACCTGCCCCTCCCTCACCGTGAGATGTGCCCCGTCAGCCTGGAGGAACAGGTGGTCTGCTTTGCCGACAAATTCTATTCGAAGAGCCATCCGGACAGAGAAAAAAATGTGGAAAAAGCCCTCAGAAGCATCGGACGCCACGGCGGAGACGGAGTGGCGCGCTTCAAGCATTGGTGCGACCGTTTCCTTTGAAAAGTGCCATACATCCTTTATAATTCATAAAATTAACAGCCGAAAGGAGGCGTATCTCCCGAATTATATGTACTTTTGCCGTTCAAAGTGTAAACAAGCATAGGGAATGACCTCGTATAACAAGCATATATTTCTGCCCGTACTGACTCTCATCCTGTTCCTGATGGCCGCATCGGGAGCGGGTGTCCGTGCCGGAACGGGTGGAAATCCGACGGATTGGCTTCTTGCTGGCAACCTCGACTCTGTCACCATCGGAGGCGACTCGCTGGCCCTGACTCTGCCCGACACACTGGTGGCCGATACGGTGGCGGAAGGGGCGGACACGGTGGAGACCAAGAAAGAGGTGCTTGAAGCCGCTGTCAGCTATCAGGCTGAAGACTCGCTCGTGTGGATGATGCAGAACTCCAAGGCATACCTGTACAAGAACAGCCAGGTGGATTATCTGAAAATAGGGCTGACCGCCGAGCAGATTATGGTCGATATCGACACGAAGACGGTCTATGCCCATGGGGTGACCGACTCCACAGGGGCAGACATCGGACGCCCCGTCTTCAAGGATGGCGACACTCCCTACGAAAGCGATACCATCAGCTACAATTTCGGTTCGCGCAAGGGATACATCAGCAACGTGGTCACCCAACAGGGCGAGGGATACATCACCAGCAACGAGGCCAAGAAGGGTAGCGGCAACGAATATTACCTGAAGGACGGCAAATACACGACCTGCGACAACCACAAAAATCCCCACTTCTACATGAATCTGACCCGTGCCAAGGTGCGACCGGGGAAGAATGCCGTCTTCGGTCCGGCCTATCTGGTGGTGGAGGATGTGCCTCTGCCGTTGGCCATCCCGTTCGGGTTCTTCCCTTTCAGCAACAGCAAATATGCTTCAGGATTCATCATGCCCACCTACGGCGACGAGCTGGAGCGCGGCTTTTACCTGCGCGACGGAGGATACTACTTTGCCATCAGCGACTATGTGGACCTGAAACTGACGGGGGAAATCTTCACCAAAGGGTCGTGGGGACTGAATGCCAGCTCCACCTACAACAAGCGGTACAAGTTTTCCGGTGCATTCAACCTGAGTACCCTCACCACCAAGACGGGCGAAAAGAATATGCCCGACTATGCCGTGAGCAAAGACTTCAAGGTGCAGTGGACCCACCGGCAGGATGCCAAGGCAAGTCCCAACAGCACCTTCTCGGCCAGTGTCAACTATGCTACCAGCAGCTACGAGCGGTCGAACCTGACCAGCCAGTACAACCTGGCTCTCAGCAGCCAAAGCACACGCACATCCAGTGTGAGCTATTCGCGCACATTCCCCAATATCAACCTTACCCTCTCCACCAGCATGAACATCGCACAGAATGTGCGCGATTCCAGTCTGGCCATCTCATTTCCTGACCTCAACATCTCGCTCAGCCGCATCTATCCCTTCAAACGCAAAAAGAAAAAGGGCAAGGAGCAGTGGTACGAGAAAATTTCGCTCAGTTACACCGGCTATCTGAAAAACAGCATCAATACAAAGGAAGACAAGGTGATGAAGTCGAGTCTCATCAAAGACTGGAGCAACGGTATGCAGCACCGCATACCCATCAGCGCCACCTTCACCCTGATGAAATACCTCAACCTGACGGCGTCGTTCAACTACACCGAGCGGTGGTACACTTACAAGCAGAAGAAGGACTGGAACGAAAGTATCGACTCACTCGTGACTGACACCATCTATGGGTTCAACCGTGTCTATAACTACGACATGAGCCTCTCGATGAACACTAAAATCTATGGTTTCTACAAACCCTCGCGCGCCATCTTCGGTGATAAGATTGAGGCCGTCCGACACGTCTTCACCCCGTCAGTCAGCTTCAGTATGGCTCCCGACTTCGGTGCACGCCGCTATGGCTATTACGATACCTACAGCTACTACGATGGCAACGGCGAACTGGTGACAACGGAATATTCGCCCTATCAGGGAGCAGTCTTCGGAGTGCCCGGGAAAGGAAAGACGGGAAGCGTCAGCTTCAGTATGTCGAACAACATAGAGATGAAGGTGAAGTCGGACAAAGACTCCACCGGTGTGCGCAAAGTCAGTCTCATCGACGAGTTGGGAGCCAGCATCTCTTACAACCTCGCGGCCAAGACACAGCCGTGGAGCAACCTTTCGCTCCGCCTGCGACTGAAGCTGAGCAAGAGCAAGACATTCAACCTCAACGCAGTGTTTGCCACCTATGCCTATCAGTTCAACGAGAAGGGGCAGGTGGTCGTGGGCGACCGCACCGAGTGGTCTTATGGCCGCTTCGGACGCTTCCAGGGCATGAGCAACGGTTTCTCGTACACCTTCAACAACGAGACGTTCAAGAAGTGGTTCGGCCCCAAGGATGACAAGGAGAAAGACAAGGAGGGGGATGATGAAGAGGGAGACGACGTGCCCGACGAGTCGCAGGCACAGAGCGGACGGCCGGAAAAGAAGAAGGAAAAAGCTGCAATCGATGCCGACGGCTACATGGCTTTCAAGATTCCCTGGTCGCTCTCCGTATCGTGGAACTATACCATTGCCGAAGACCGGTCGAAGGAAATCAACATCAAGACCATGCGCTACCCCTTTTCGTTCAGTCACCGCATGAACATTTCGGGCAGCATCAAGCCTTCCAACAGGTGGAACGTCACCTTCTCGTCAGGCTACGACTTCGACTACAAGAAGATTGCCGCCACTACGTGCAACATCTCGCGCGACCTGCACTGCTTCAGCATGTCGTGTGGCATCATCCTGGCTCCTTACACCTCGTACAACTTCAGCATCAGTGCCAACTCCAGCATGCTTGCCGATGCCCTGAAGTACGACAAGCGTAGCAGCTACAGCACCAACATCCAGTGGTATTGACAGCGCGGTAGCCGTCAGCCCCTCAATATCTGTCCGGCATGCTCCTTCACCTTGATTTCCTTGGGGGAGATGATGCGTTCTACCACACCTTCTTCATTGATGATGAAGGTCGTGCGGAATGTACCCATATACTTGCGTCCGTACATACTCTTCTCGCCCCACACACCGAAAGCCTCCACCAATGCTTTTTCCGTGTCGGCTATCAGCGGGAAAGGCAGTGCATTCTTGGCAATGAACTTCTGGTGCGAAGCCGCACTATCTGTGCTTACACCCACCACTTCGTATCCGGCTCGTCGCAGTCCGGCATAGTTGTCACGCAGGTTGCAGGCTTCGGTTGTGCAGCCTGAGGTGCTGTCTTTGGGATAGAAGTAAAGCACCAGCTTTTTGCCGGCATAGCGGCTCAGGCGTATCTCTTCGCCTTTTTCATCCAACCCCAGCAAATCGGGGGCTTTGTCTCCGATATTCATCATTGCATCTGTTTTTTATTCGTTATTCACTGCAAAGGTAAGCAATAATTATGTTCTTTCCTACTTTTGCCGGGTATCAAATGGCAGATTTTTTGAAGAATACAGTGTCATGTCAGAAATAAAATGTAATCATTGTTTTGAACT
>CAZTPB010000042.1:0-13769 GCA_964614555.1 uncultured Bacteroides sp. | reverse complement strand
TAGAGCAGGATTGCTGGATTAGCCTGAAGATTTGTGCTGCTGGTCTGCGCGTGATAAATAAGAAAGGTCTGGATGCTGCATTGAATGATGCGGTAGCAAAAGGCTTTTGTGATTGGAAAACCATTAAAGTTATTGCATAATAACGTTAGAAGAAGAGAATTGACTTATGGCAAAGAAGGCAAAAGGAAACAGAGTTCAGGTAATACTTGAATGCACTGAAATGAAAGAGAGTGGTCTTCCCGGTACTTCTCGTTATATCACGACGAAGAACAGAAAGAACACAACAGAGAGATTGGAGTTGAAGAAGTACAACCCGATTCTGAAGAGAGTAACAGTTCACAAAGAAATCAAATAATAGGATAGACTCATGGCAAAGAAAACAGTGGCAACCCTTCAGACAGGTAAAGAAGGACGTTCATATACAAAAGTCATCAAGATGGTGAAGTCTCCTAAGACCGGTGCCTACATCTTCGATGAGCAGATGGTTCCTAATGATAAAGTTCAGGACTTCTTTAAGAAATAAGAAGCCGGATTTGAGATATTGACTTTCAGAAAAGTTCCTTTCATCGAAGAATGAAGGGGACTTTTTTGTTAAATAACTGATTTTTTGTATCTTTGTGCCTGAATCAGGAATAATGATAATTCATAAGCAATATGGGATTTTTTAATTTCTTCTCAAAGGAAAAGAAAGAGACCTTGGACAAGGGGCTTTCCAAGACCAAAGAAAGTGTGTTCGGTAAGATTGCACGTGCTATTGCCGGCAAATCGAAAGTGGATGATGAAGTGCTCGACAATCTGGAAGAGGTACTCATAACCTCGGATGTGGGAGTGGAGACTACTCTCAACATTATCAAGCGTATAGAGGAAAGGGTGGCTCGGGACAAGTATGTCAATACGGACGAATTGAACCGTATTCTTCGTGAAGAGATTGCTACACTCCTGACAGAAAACAATACGGCAGACTCCAATGGTTATGAAGTGCCCGAAGGGAAGAAACCTTATGTCATCATGGTGGTAGGAGTGAATGGCGTAGGTAAAACGACAACCATCGGCAAGTTGGCCTATCAGTTCAAGAAAGCCGGCAAAAAGGTGGTGCTTGGAGCGGCTGACACTTTCCGTGCCGCAGCCGTGGAGCAACTCTGTATCTGGGGCGAACGGGTGGATGTGCCTGTGGTAAAGCAACAGATGGGAGCTGATCCGGCTTCGGTGGCTTTTGACACACTCAGTTCGGCCGTAGCCGGAGGAGCGGATGTGGTCATCATCGATACAGCCGGTCGTCTGCACAACAAAGTCGGTCTGATGAATGAGTTGACGAAGATAAAGAACGTGATGAAGAAGGTGTTGCCCGATGCTCCGCATGAAGTGTTGCTGGTGCTTGACGGTTCTACCGGCCAGAATGCATTCGAGCAGGCACGTCAGTTCACCTTGGCTACGGAGGTGACGGCCATGGCTATAACCAAACTTGACGGAACGGCAAAGGGCGGAGTGGTCATTGGCATTTCGGATCAGTTTAAGATTCCTGTGAAATATATAGGATTGGGTGAAGGCATGGAAGATATGCAGGCTTTCAACAAAAAGGAGTTTGTGAATTCGTTATTCGGAGAGGATAAATGAGACGGAATACCGTTGATGTAATCACATTGGGATGTTCGAAGAATCTGGTTGATTCGGAGAAACTGATGCGTCAGCTTCAAGCCAATGGTTATCGGGTGACTCATGATAGCGACAATCCTCAGGGGGAGATTGTTGTCATCAATACTTGCGGATTCATTGGCGATGCCAAGGAAGAGTCGGTTAACACCATTCTTGAGTTTTGTCAGGCAAAGGAGGAAGGACGGTTGAAGAAAGTTTATGTGATGGGCTGTCTTTCAGAACGCTATTTGAAGGAACTCGGAGAAGAAATCCCTCAAGTTGACAAGTTTTATGGTAAGTTCGACTGGCCGGGACTTTTGACGGATTTGGGCAAGGCTTACTGTCCGGAGTGTAGCATGGAGCGTTGTCTCACCACTCCTGCGCATTATGCTTATCTGAAAATATCAGAGGGATGCGACCGTCGGTGTGCCTATTGTGCCATTCCCATCATAACGGGTCGTCATGTGTCACGTCCCATAGAGGATATATTGGACGAAGTGCGTCTGTTGGTGGCACAAGGTGTGAAGGAGTTCCAGCTCATAGCACAGGAACTGACATATTATGGCATGGACATCTGTAGGAGACAGATGCTGCCCGAATTGGTAGAGCGTATGTCAGAGATTCCCGGGGTTGAATGGATCAGGCTGCACTATGGATATCCTTCCAATTTTCCCATGGATTTGTTGCGGGTGATGCGTGAGCGGAAAAATGTGTGTGCCTATATGGATATAGCCTTACAGCACATCAGCGACCGTATGCTCGACCGTATGCACCGTCATGTCTCCAAGGAAGAGACCTGCCGTCTGATTGAACATTTCCGTCAGGAGGTGCCTGGCATACACTTGCGTACCACGTTTATGGTGGGTTTCCCCGGTGAGACAGATGAAGATTTCGAGGAATTGAAGGCGTTTGTTGAGTGGGCGAAGTTTGACCGTATGGGGGCGTTTGCCTATTCAGAAGAGGAAGGTACTTATTCGGCCGCTCATTATCCCGATGATGTGCCTGCCGAGGTAAAGCAGGCCAGATTGGACAAACTGATGGCCATCCAGCAGCGTATCTCTGCAGAATTGAACGAGCAGAAGGTAGGGAAGACTATGCGTGTAGTCATTGACCGGTGCGAAGGGGATTATTATGTAGGGCGTACAGAGTTTGATTCTCCCGAAGTGGATCCTGAAGTGCTTATTGATGCCCGTGAAGCGGTGTTGGAGATAGGTGAGTTTTATGACGTGCGTATTACAGCGGCTGAGGAATTTGACTTGTATGCGTCTGTTATGGATGAGTGAGTGATAGAAGAAACTTAAAGAGCGAGGAAGAAGAATTGAACAACAAGGAATTCATAGAAACCTTGGCCGGAGAAACGGCCTGCACTGTAGCGGAAACATCTGGGTTTGTTGCGGCTATTGTAGAAGTCATGACTGGAGAACTGCAGGCCGGAAATGCGGTTCATATACATGATTTTGGCACGTTTGAAGTCAAGAAAAAGATGGAGCGTATCTCTGTAATACCTTCCAGCGGGCAGCGTATATTGGTGCCCCCAAAACTGGTACTTTCATTCAGACCTGCTCAGATGTTGAAGGAACAATTGAAATAGGGGGGAGGAAGAATCGTGGATAAAATAAGTCTTATAGATATACAGACAGCTTTGCGGATGAAGTTTGCTTTGTCAGATAAGGCATCGGGGGATATTCTTACGAAATTTTTTGCTCTGATAAAGAAGGCGCTGCAAGAAGAGAAATATGTGAAAGTCAAAGGGCTTGGCATATTCAAGCTGATAGAGGTAGAGCCGCGCAAGAGTGTCAGTGTCAATACAGGGAAAGAAATAGAGATCCAGTCGTATAGGAAGATTATCTTTACTCCGGATGCCCAATTGAAGGAATTGGTCAACAAGCCTTTTGCACACTTTGAAGTTGTAGAGCTGAAGGATGATGATGCTTTGCCAATGGGATGCTCTACGGCAGAGATACCTTCGGAATCTTCTGTAGAGCCGGCAGACAATGAGCAAATGTCGGTTTCAGTCGGTGAGGAAGCAGCAAATGTGGAGGAGGTAGGAGTGAATAACGGGAAAACAGATATTGAACCAGAGACTTTTGTTGAAGAAGAGTTCTCTGTCAGCAAGAGGGAAGATTTGTTGGAGCTGGAACGCATGTTGGAGTTAGAGCACAACAAAAACCGCTTCTTCCTTGGAGTGATAGTGGTGCTGGTGGTCATGTTGTTGGTTGGAGGATTGCTTTTTTTCCTTGCTCCGGAGTTGTTGGAACAGTGGATTTATGCCCGTTGAATCGTGGATAATTGCAAATACTCTTAAAATCTAAATAAAAGGAAACTTTTTTAGCAAAAATTAGCATTCTTAGTTGAATATAAATACTATTTTTGGGCACTGAAATCGCCCTTTCTGTTATGTGGGCTGATGCAAGTGTATGATATGGAGACTAAAAAAAGTAAAATAGATTATGGCAGAAACAGTTGATATTCGTGAATTGAACGAACGGATTGAAAGACAAAGTGCATTTGTGACAAACCTGATAGCCGGAATGGATCAGGTGATTGTAGGACAAAAACATCTGATAGAATCATTGTTGATAGGCTTGTTGTCCGACGGACACGTCCTTTTGGAAGGTGTGCCCGGTTTGGCAAAGACATTGGCCATTAAGACGTTGGCCTCTTTGGTTGATGCCCAATACAGCCGCATACAGTTTACTCCCGACTTGCTTCCGGCCGATGTGGTAGGAACTATGATTTACAGTCAGAAGGAGGAGAACTTTTTGGTGAACAAGGGTCCCGTCTTTGCTAATTTTGTGTTGGCAGACGAGATTAACCGTGCACCGGCCAAGGTGCAGAGTGCCTTGCTTGAAGCCATGCAGGAGCGTCAGGTGACATTGAGCAAAAACACCTTCTCATTGCCTGAACCCTTCTTGGTGCTTGCCACACAGAATCCTATCGAGCAGGAAGGTACCTATCCGTTGCCTGAGGCACAGGTGGACCGTTTCATGTTGAAGGTCATCATCGATTATCCTAAGTTGGAGGAGGAAAAGAAGATTATCCGCCAGAATATTTCTGGTGAGAAGATGGAGGTTCGTCCCATTCTTCGTGCGGAAGACATCATTGAAGCACGTAAAGTGGTACGTCAGGTATATCTCGACGAGAAGATAGAACAGTATATTGCCGACATCGTATTTGCTACCCGTTATCCGCAGAAATACGATTTGAAGGAATTGAAGGGACTGATAGCTTTCGGAGGTTCGCCTCGTGCCTCTATCAATCTGGCATTGGCTGCCCGTGCATACGCTTTCATCAAGCGTCGTGGATATGTGGTGCCTGAAGATGTGCGCGCTGTGGCTCACGATGTGCTCCGTCACCGTATAGGTTTGACCTATGAGGCTGAGGCAATCAACATTACTTCAGATGAAATCGTGAGCAAGATTCTCAACAAGGTGGAAGTACCCTAATGTGTGTCATTATTGATAGAACGTAGTAAACACTAGTCACTAGTAGCTAGTCACTAGTAGCTAAATAATATGGATGCAAATGAACTGATAGAGCGTGTCCGACGGATAGAAATCAAGACGCGCGGACTTTCCAGCAACATCTTTGCCGGTCAATATCACTCAGCCTTCAAGGGGAGAGGTATGGCCTTTTCGGAAGTGCGTGAGTATCAATATGGCGACGATGTACGCGATATTGATTGGAATGTGACAGCCCGTATGAGCAAGCCCTACATCAAAGTTTTTGAAGAAGAGCGGGAGATGACCGTGATGCTTTTGGTAGATGTGTCGGCCAGTCTCGATTTTGGTACCGTGAAGCAGATGAAGCGGGAAATGGCTACGGAGATTGCCGCCACACTTGCCTTTTCAGCCATTCAGAACAACGACAAGATTGGAGTGGTGTTTTTCTCTGACAGGATAGAAAAATTTATCCCGCCTAAGAAAGGAAAGAAGCATATCCTCTACATCATCCGTGAGCTGATAGACTTCAAGCCTGAGAGTCGGCGGACGGATGTGAGGATGGCCGTCGAATATCTTACCAATGTGTTGAAAAAGCGGTGTACAGCTTTCATCTTGAGCGATTTCATAGACCAGTCAGATTACACCAATGCCCTTACCATAGCCAATCGCAAACACGACATTGTGGCCATACAGGTGTACGACCATCGTGTGTCAGAGTTGCCGGATGTGGGGCTGATGAAGGTGCATGATGCCGAAACCGGACACGAACAATACATTGACACTTCGTCGAAGTCTGTCCGCAGGGCACATCATGAGTGGTGGGCGGACCGCCAGAAGAGAATGAATGAGACTTTCACGAAAAGTCGGGTCGATGCCGTATCAATACGCACGGACGAGGACTATGTGAAATCCTTGTTGACCTTGTTTGCAAAAAGAAATTGAATGAAATGAATGATATTGTAATGACAAAGCAATGTTTGCCTGGTTTTAGAATATGGTTTCTTGGCTGTCTGTTCTTTGTGTTTTCGGGCAGTGTCTCTGCCCAGAATGTCACTGTAGATGCCAGTATCGATTCGCTTCAGCGGTTCATTGGTGAGCAGGCTCACATCAGGCTGGAGGTCAGCTGCAATGCAGGGCAGAAGGTACAGATGCCCCTATTTGCCGACACCATTGTGACAGGTGTGGAGATTATCGACATAGCCAAGGCCGACACGCAATACTTGAACAACCGCGAGCGTATGCTCATTACGCAGCAATATACCGTCACCTCGTTCGACTCGGCGGCCTATTATCTCCCCCCCTTTGAGGTGGTGGTGGACGGTGTTCCCTACCGTTCGAAGAGTCTGGCCATGATGGTCTATCCGATGAAGATAGACGAAGAGAATCCCGAATCCATATTTCCTCCCAAAAAGATTATGCCCATGCCGCTCACATGGAAGGACTGGCAAGGGGTGGTCTGGAAGTTTCTTTTGCTTTTACCCTTAGTGGCTGTGTGCATCTATTTGATTATAAGGCTCAGAGACAACAAGCCTATCATCCGCAAGGTAAAGGTGGAGCCGAAGTTGCCTCCCCATCAGTTGGCCATGCAGGAGATAGCCCGCATCAAGGAAGAAAAGAGTTGGCAGAAGGGCGACCCGAAGGGGTATTACACCGAACTGACCGATGTGATTCGCACTTATATCCACGAGCGTTTCGGATTCAATGCCATGGAGAAGACATCCGCCGAAATCATTGGATTCCTGCAGGAAAGCAAAGACAAGGAGGCCATTGAAGAGTTGAAGCAACTTTTCCTGACGGCTGATTTGGTGAAGTTTGCCAAACACGCTCCTCTCTTGAATGAAAATGACATGAATCTGGCGAATGCCGTAGAGTTCATCAACCGCACGAAAGTGGAAGTTGACCCGAATGAGAAGCCTGCTCCTGCCGAGATAACCATCGAAGAGAAGCGTTCGCGTCAGGCAAAGGCAGCTTTGATAGCCGGCATTGTAGTATTTGCTCTGTCTGTGTTTGTGGTAGGCTTCTATATGGGGCGTGATGTTTACAACCTGTTTTTCTAATTTTGAACATAAAGATTACGGAATATGATATTTGAGAATGCCGAATGCCTGTTTCTGCTGTTGCTGCTTATACCTTATATTATATGGTATGTGATGCGGCGGAAGAAGAGCGAACCTACGCTGCAGGTATCAGATACCCATGCCTATCTGAAGGCTCCTAAAAGCTACAAAGTCTATCTCATACACGCTCCGTTTGTGCTTCGTCTGGTGGCATTGGCCATGATCATTTTCGTCATAGCCCGTCCGCAGACTACCGACAACTGGCAGAACACGGAGATTGAGGGCATTGACATCATGATGGTGGTCGATGTCTCTACCAGTATGTTGGCGCAAGACCTGAAGCCCGACCGTATCGAAGCGGCCAAGGAGGTAGCATCGGAGTTTATCAACGGTCGTCCGAACGACAACATCGGTCTCACCATTTTTGCCGGTGAGAGTTTTACGCAGTGTCCGCTTACCAGCGACCATGCCGTCCTGCTCAACCTCTTCCGCGACATCGACTGTTCTATTGCTCTACGGGGAATGATTGAAGACGGTACGGCTATCGGTATGGGTATTGCCAATGCTGTCTCCCGCTTGAAAGACAGCAAGGCCAAGTCGAAGGTGGTGATTCTGCTGACCGATGGTTCGAACAACAGTGGCGACATTTCCCCACTGACTGCAGCCGAAATTGCCAAGAACTTTGGTGTCAGGGTCTATACCATCGGTGTAGGTACCAATGGCACAGCGCCTTATCCTGTGCAGACTCCCATGGGGACACAGTATGTCCATCAGCCGGTAGAGATTGACGAAGCCACTTTGACGCAGATTGCTACCATTTCGGGAGGAAACTACTTCCGTGCGACGAATACCGACAAGCTCCGTCAGGTCTATGCAGAGATTGACAAGTTGGAGAAAACGAAATTGAGTGTAAAGGAGTTCAGCAAGCGCGAAGAGGAGTATCAGCGGTTTGCGTGGATAGCTTTGGCCTGCATCCTGTTGGAGCTGCTGTTGCGCAACTCCATCCTGAAGCGGATTCCTTAATTTTTAATGAGAACGACGAATTATGTTTAGATTTGGAGAACCTGCCTGCCTCTATCTGTTGGCTATATTGCCTTTGCTGGCAGTCTTTTATGTATATTCGAACATCCGCCGTCGGAAGCGGATAAAGAAGTATGGCGACCCGGAGTTGCTCCGTCAGCTCATGCCCGAAGTCTCAGTTCATCGGATGCATTTGAAATTCTGGTTGGCTTTTTTTGCTGTTGCGATGCTCATTTTTGTGTTGGCCCGTCCGCAGTTCGGTTCAAAGATGGAGACCGTCAAACGCAGTGGGGTAGAGACGGTCATAGCCCTCGACATATCCAACTCCATGTTGGCCGAGGATGTGCAGCCCAACCGTTTGGATAAGTCCAAAAAGCTGGTCAGCAAGCTTGTAGATAATTTCACCAACGACAAGGTGGGGCTGATAGTGTTTGCCGGTCAGGCCTTCACACAGCTCCCCATCACCAGCGACTACATTTCGGCCAAGATGTTTCTCGATGCCATCAATCCTTCGCTGATTGCCAGTCAGGGTACGGACATCGGAGGTGCAATCACATTGGCTTCAAAGAGTTTTACTCCGAAGGAAGGGGTGGGGCGTGCCATCATCATCATCACTGATGGCGAGAATCACGAAGGCGGTGCTGAAGAAGCGGCCAAAGCCGCTGCCGAGAAGGGGATGCAGGTCTATGTCTTGGGAGTAGGTTCGCCTGAAGGTTCGCCCATTCCTACAGGGAATGGTGGTAACGACTTCCGTAAGGACAGGGAGGGCAATGTCATCGTCACCCGTCTGAACGAGCAGATGTGCCAGCAGATAGCACAAGCCGGTAAAGGAATGTATATCCGTGTGGACAATTCGAATGCAGCCCAGCGTATCTTGCAGGGTGAGATAGACAAATTGGCCAAAGCCGATGTAGAGACCACCGTCTATACCGACTACGACGAGCAGTTCATGGTCATCGCCTGGATTGCGTTGATAGTGCTGTTGGTCGAAATGCTCATTTTGGAGCGGAAGAATCCATTGTTTAAGAACGTAAGATTGTTTCACTGATTATATATATGCTGAATATTAGATAC
This sequence comes from uncultured Bacteroides sp., assembly GCA_964614555.1. Lineage (GTDB taxonomy): Bacteria > Bacteroidota > Bacteroidia > Bacteroidales > Bacteroidaceae > Phocaeicola_A. The sequence continues at coordinate 4,543 of CAZTPB010000042.1, read as the reverse complement.
TTATTGATGATGGCCGGCCTGATGGCTGCTTCGGTCACTTGGGCACAGAAGACCGATAGGGATTTTGTACGCCGTGGCAACAGGCTGTATGGCGACAGCCTTTATGTGAAGGCCGAGGTAGAATATCGCAGAGCTTTGGATGTGAACCCTAAGTCAATGGAGGCCATGTACAACTTGGGAAATGCCCTGCTGATGCAGCAGAAGGCCGAGGAGGCCATGGAGCAGTATAGCAATGCTGCCACAATGATACCCAAGAACGAGCGTAACATAGCCCTGACGGAAGAGGACAGGCTGAAGTTGGCACAGATATACCACAACATGGGCGTACTTTTGCAGAGCAGCAAGCAGTTGGCACCTTGTATTGAAGCATATAAAAATTCCTTGCGCAACAATCCGAAAGACCATGAGACCCGCTACAACCTGACTGTGGCCATGAAGCAGAAGCAGCAGCAGGATGAGCAACAGCAGAATCAGGAACAGGAGCAGCAGCAGGAACAGCAGCAGAACCAACAACAAGAACAACAGCAAGACCAGCAGCAGAACCAAGAGCAGCAACAGCAACAACAACAACAGCAACAGGAGCAACAGCGGGAGAATGAAATGTCGAAGGAGAATGCCGAGCAGATGTTGAAGGCTGTCATGCAAGACGAGAAGGAGATTCAGGAGAAAGTGCAGAAGGCCATGCAGGAGGCACAGCCGCGCAGGTTTGAAAAGGATTGGTAAAAAGAGGTGTGAAGAGCGAAATGATATAGAAAAGATGAAAAAGATACTTTTAATATGTTTTTTGATGGCTGTTGCCCTGTACACATGGGCTGACGGCGTAAAGTTTACAGCTTCTGCTCCCAATGCGGTGGTGAAAGGTGATCAGTTCCGTGTGGCTTATACGGTGACGACGCAGAAGGTGAAGGATTTCCGTGCTCCGACTTTCGATGGGGTTGAAGTGTTGATGGGGCCTTCACAGTCGCACCAGAGCAGTACGCGGATTGTCAATGGCGAAGTGACCTCCACCAGCACGATTACCTATACCTTTATATTGATGGCTACCGAGGAGGGCGAAGTGAAAGTGCCCGGTGCTACCATTGTAGCTGAAGGGAAAAAACTCACCTCCAATTCGTTGGCCATTAAAGTGCTTCCGCCTGACCAAACGGCTGGCAGTTCTTCCCAGTCGGGCAGGCAGTCGCAGGGGCGTGCCTCTTCCACTTCGTCTGCATCGGGGCAAATCTCGTCCAACGACCTCTTCATCACCGTCACGTTGAATAAGGCGAACGTCTATGAGCAGGAGGCCGTGCTGTTGACCTATAAAGTCTATTTTACGGTAAATCTCCGTGAATTGGAAGTCAAGATGCCCGACCTCAACGGTTTCCATACACAGGAGGTGAAGTTGCAGCGCGAGCCCGCAATGGAGCACTACAACGGGCGCAACTACAACGCCATCGTCTGGAGCCAGTATGTCCTCTTTCCCCAACAGTCGGGCAAGCTGGAGATTCCCTCCATCAATTTCGATGCTACGGTGGCTATGCGCACACAGCGCAGTGCCGATCCCTTTGACATGTTTTTCAATGGAGGAGCCGGTTACGTAGAGGTCCGCAAGACCATTTCTGCTCCCAAAATCACCCTCAACGTCAGTCCGTTACCTTCGGGCAAGCCTGCTTCCTTTTCCGGTGGAGTGGGAGACTTCACCCTACAGTCGTCCATCAGCACCACCGAGCTGAAGGCCAACGAGGCTGTGACGCTGAAGTTGGAGATTGCCGGTATGGGCAACATGAAACTGATAAGCACACCGGAGGTCAACTTCCCGCAAGATTTTGAGACTTACGACCCTAAGGTAGAGAACAACTTCTCACTCACCCGTAGCGGGCTTTCGGGCAAGAAGGTGATTGAGTATCTGGCCATTCCGCGTCATGCAGGCACCTTCACCATCCCTCCCGTAGAGTTCTCTTATTTCGACTTGAAGACCAAGAGTTACAAGACGCTGGCCACCGAACCTTACGAGCTGACCGTAGCCAAGGGAGAGGGTAGTGGCAGCCAGATGGTCAGTACCTACAACAACCAGGAGGATGTGAAGCTCATCGGGCAGGATGTCCGCTACATCAAGACGGGCGCAGTCTCCCTGTTACCCAATGGGCGTGTAGCTCTGTTCGGCACATGGGGTTATTGGCTTTGGTACATCATCCCCCTGCTGTTGCTCGTTGCTTTCATTGTCGCATATCGCAAACGGGCTGTCGAGAATGCCAATGTGTCGAAGGTGCGCACCAAGAATGCCAACAAAGTGGCCGTACGCCGTCTGAAGCAGGCCTCCAAGCTGATGGCCGGGCAGCAGCAGGAAGCTTTCTACGAAGAGGTGCTCAAGGCTTCTTGGGGATACATCAGCGACAAGATGAACATGCCTCTTTCACAGCTTTCCAAGGACAATGTGGAGCAGGAACTTATGGCTCATCAGGTGGATGCCTCCCTTACGGGAGAGTTTATCAAGGTGCTGAACGACTGTGAGTTTGCACGTTATGCTCCGGCGAGTGTAGCCGGTGGTATGGAGCAGGTCTATGCGGCAGCCATTGAGGTAATCAGTAAAATGGAAAGTTCAATCAAACGTAAAAAATAATAAGGAAGACATGATGAAAAGATTCAAGATATGGGCATTGGCGCTGATGATGGCCGGTGCATCAGTGGCTGTAGCGCAAGAAGAGGCAGTGCCCGATTCTTCATCGGTGGCAGCTGCACCGGCAGGGCAGAGTGGGGCAGTAGTGGCCGGCAAGGTACAGGCCGACGAGGCATATGCAGCCGGTAATTACAGCGAAGCAGCCCGTCTGTACGAACAAATCATTGCAGAGCAAGGAGTGGCATCTGCCGTCTATTACAATTTGGGCAACTGTTACTACAAGACTTCGGAGCTGGGCAAAGCCATCCTCAACTACGAGCGTGCCCTGCTGCTCAATCCCGGTGATACCGATGCCCGCTTCAACTTGGAGTTGGCACGTAGCAAGACCGTTGATAAGATTACTCCGCTGAGCGAACTTTTCTTCGTGACGTGGGCCAAAGATTTTGCCAACCTGCAGGGCACCGATGCCTGGGCACGCACGGCCATCGTCTGTTTCATTGTCTGCCTGCTCTCGTCGGCACTCTACCTTTTCAGCCGCAAGCCGGCCTTGCGTAAGGTTGCTTTTTTCGTCGCTCTTTTTCTTGTGGTGGTGTGTATAGTGGCCAATGCTGCAGCCTCTTATCAGAAGAGTGTGTTGGAAGAGCGGACGCAAGCCATTGTCATGCAGCCCAGTGTGACGGTGAAAAGCACGCCCGACAACAGTGGCACCGACCTATTTGTCCTTCATGAAGGGTGCAAGGTGGAAATCAAGGACAACTCCATGCGCGGTTGGAAAGAGATACGTCTGGCCGACGGCAATGTAGGTTGGATACCTGTAGAGGCTATCGAAGTCATCTGACAGGAGGAGGGGTGAACCGGGGAGAGAAAGTTTTTTCAACCAGAAAACGGAGTGATTATATGGTGGAATATCTGAATTCGCTTGATGTCGGACTCCTGCTGGCGATGAACGGCAGCGAGTCCCTGTTTTGGGACGGGGTGATGAAGGTCATCACCTCCACATGGGTGTGGATACCGATGTTCGTTGTGCTGTTATACATCCTCGTCAAGAACAACACTCTGAAGTCCTTCTTCCTCACTTTGGCAGCCATTGCCCTGACCGTCACCTTTTGCGACCAGATAGCCTCCGGCATCTGCAAGCCGCTGTTCGAGCGTTTCCGTCCTACACAAGATCCCTACATCATGTATCTCATAGACATTGTCGATGGCTATCGTGGCGGGCGTTTCGGCTTCATTTCAAGTCATGCGGCCAACACCTTCGGTGCAGCCACCTTCCTTTCGTGCCTTTTCCGCAATGCTCCCGTCAGCATCCTGATGTACGTTTGGGCTTGCCTGAGTTCCTATTCCCGCATCTATTTGGGTGTGCACTATCCCGGCGACATCCTTTGCGGCTGCCTTGTGGGGCTTCTCACAGGTTGGCTCATGTATCTGCTTTACCGCCGTATGCTCCGTTTTTTGGATGATTGCCGCAGCCAACGTTGGTCTTCCGGGCTTTACACCTCCACCGGCTATCTGGTGAACGATGTCCATCTGCTCATCATCACGTTGCTGGTCACTTATGCTCTCATCCCGGCCATCGGCATTTGGCTGGTGGGGATAAGATAGGGGGTAAAGTCAAAATGTGAGTATTCTGTCTTTCATCCGCATCACCAGCTTTATCGACTGCCAACGGCGTTGGCAGTCGTCTGCCATTACCGTGGCAGACATCTGCCATAGGCTTGGCAGATGTCTGCCAGCCTATTGGCAGTTGGCAAGTGCCCCTATCTCTTTATAGTCTCCAAGCCAGTCGTTCGCTGAATGATACCTTGCAAAACTTTAGCTTCCCCTAACGGCTTGTATTATTTTCCCTTTTTTTGTCTCTTTCTCGTAGATTCTTCTTACTTTTGCAGAAAAATACAATCAGCACAAAATCAAATACCTGAGCGAGTATGCAAAAACTGCTTTTCTTTA
>CAZTPB010000041.1:1629-13847 GCA_964614555.1 uncultured Bacteroides sp. | reverse complement strand
TCGGCATTTTTACCCATGGGCACGAGCATCAGTTTGCGTCCGTCCGTATCGTTGGCGGTGATGGTGATTTCTTGTTTCTCCTGTACGGTGGTTGTACATCCTATCAGGCTGAGAATCAATATGCTTATAATTCCTCTCTTCATGATTGGCGTATTTTGTTTTATACTTAGGGTGCAAAGATAATTATTTAATTACATATGAGCAAATTGTGTGTGTGTTTTTTGAGATTTGTTTAGAGCTTGTTGTGGAATTATAGGGAAGGAAGAGGAAGGGTTGCGCCATTGGAGGATGGATGGAATCTCAAATCCTGACAAAACACTCTGTTTCAGAAAAATGCGCCTTGCTTTTTCTCAAATGCGCCTTACTTTTTTCGAAATGCAAGGCGCATTTGCACCAACTGCGAGCCGCATTTTGAAAAATGCAAGGCGCATTTTTTTCATTTGGAAGGAATTTTGCGGGAAGGCCCTTCAACTGATACCAACGGAGGAGAAAACCACTCAAATCAACAATCCGTCCGCTTCTGAAACAGCCGGCTTGTCGGAAGAAGGCAGTGTAAATGTAAAGGTTGTCCCCTCCCCCAAACGGGAAGAGACTTCAATATGTCCCCCCAAACGCTCGACAATAGTCTTGCTGATGCTCAACCCCAGACCTGTGCCCTGCACATTATCATTCGCTTTGACAAAACGGTCGAACACCTGATTCAGCTTCTCTTCGGGAATCCCAGACCCTGTATCCTTAATATAAATCTCCACCATATCCGGTTCGGATTCTGCCATGCGATAGCCATAGCTCACGCTACCATGTGCCGTAAACTTGAAGGCATTACCTATAATATTAGTAATCACTTGGGTCACACGCCCCTTGTCGGCATTCACCACCACAGCCTCATCCGAAGGCTTATAACACAGTTCCACGCCTTCAGGACAACGCAAACACATCATATCATACACACTGCGACAGATGCTGTGCATACTCACAGGGCGGATGTCAAAGGCGGTCATGCCGGCCTCTATCTTCGAGAGGTCGAGTATCTCGTTGACCAACTGCAACAAATGCTCGCTATTCTCTTCCACGATGGAATAATAGGCAGCCCGCTCTTCATGACTGTCCGTTTCGGCTATCAGTTGCGAAAATCCCACGATGGCATTGAGCGGTGTACGTATCTCATGGCTCATGTTTGCCAAGAAAGCCGACTTCAGCTTGTCCGACGTTTCCGCCTTTTCCTTGGCAGCCGCCAGTTTACGTTTCATCAGCTCCATGTCGGTGATATCCCATTCGATAGAGAGCAATACGGGCGGAGTGTCCTCACCGTCGATACGCATCTTACGTTTGTCCAGATAGAGCGGCTTTCCCTGACGGTCGTGCTCTTCAGCCACCCAGTGAAGTTCCATACCTGTGCGTGCCAATTCCATATCTTGCCGGCGTTTGCGCTCTGCCACCTCCTGCGGATGGAAGTCAAAGTCATCCTTTCCCACAGCATCCTGAATGGGGATGTTGCGGTTGAACGACTCCTTGTTACGGTAGATATATTTGAATCCGCTCTCAATGTCCTTCACCACAATGGAAGCCGGCAAGTGCTCCATCACGGTGTCGAGGATGAGGGTCAGCAAATCGGCATCATTGCTCTTCTTCAGTAGGCTCTCTTTGCTCTTCATCGTATGTTTCTTGATTACTTATGCATTCAGGACAAATCCTAATAGTCGTGTGCAAAGATACAGATATTCTATTAATTTCATCAAATATTAAGTAAAAAACGAAATTCTTCTGCACTTTTTTCGCAAACGATGGAGAAAAATGACTATTTTTGCACACACGGATTCAAACTTTCAAGAAGATGAAACATTTTGCCGACTACATACAACGGATTGAAATCAAAGCTCTTTGGGGACGAAAAAACATCGTGTGGGAGTTACGCCCCGATGTAAATATCCTGAGCGGTATCAACGGTATCGGGAAAAGCACCATCCTGAACCAGTCAGTCCATTCATTAGGAATCCTGGACAATGCCCCCGTGCACACCGGGAAATCCACGGTCAGTCTGGTGTTCTCACCGGAGAATGCCACCGCCTGCCGCTTTGATGTGATACGCAGTTTCGATCGACCGCTGCTGCACAGCAACCTGCTGGAGAAGATGGCTGACAAGAATGTGAAGACCGAACTCGACTGGCAACTCTACCAACTGCAACGCCGGTATCTCGACTATCAGGTGAATATCGGCAACCGCATCATCGCACTGCTCACGTCAGGCACTGCAGACGGACAGGAGAAGGCTGCCCGGCTCTCAGCCCCCAAGCGAATGTTTCAAGACACCATTGACCAGTTGTTTCAGGAGACAGGGAAACGCATCGTACGCGACAACAACGAAATCATGTTCGAGCAAGACGGCGAACTGCTGCACCCCTACCTGCTCTCTTCGGGCGAAAAACAGATGCTTGTCATCCTGCTCACCGTGCTTGTACAGGATGGGCAGCACGCCTCGCTCTTCATGGACGAGCCGGAGGTATCGCTGCACATCGAATGGCAGCAACAGCTCATCGACCTCATCCGGAGCCTCAACCCTAATGTGCAAATCATCCTCACCACCCACTCACCGGCCCTCATCATGAACGGATGGCAGGATGCCGTGCAAGAAGTGAGCGACATCACCCAACTGTAAAAGCCATGAGCAGACGACTGACGGAGAACATCAACTCGCAATACGTGGCGGCCAGCAATCTGCTGAAGTCCAAACGGGCCAAGAAGAAAATCATCGCTTACGTGGAAAGCTATGACGACATACTCTTCTGGCGGTCACTCTTCGACGAGTTTGAAGACGACGGACATTGTTTTCAGGTGATGCTCCCGTCGCAGAAGAATCTGATGAAGGGGAAGAAAGCGGCACTGATGAACCGGTTAGGCACCGGACTGGGGAACAACATGATTGCTTGCGTGGATGCAGACTACGACTACCTGCTGCAAGGGGCTACCGGGACTTCACGCAAGATTATCAATAACCCTTACGTGTTCCACACCTACGCTTACGCCATCGAAAACCACCAATGTTATGCCGGAAGCCTGCACAACCTCTGCGTAATGGCTACGCTCAACGATCATGTGACGGTAGATATCCCGGCCTTCATACAGCGCTATTCACGAACCATCCACCCGCTGTTTGTCTGGTCGGTATGGTTTTACCGCAAGGGCATCCACAGCCGTTTCTCCATCACCGACTTCAACAATGTGGTACGCTTTGACCAGCAGGTGAACATCCGTCATCCGGAAAAGACATTGGAAGAGGTGACCCAACGGGTACGCCACAAACTAAACTGGCTGGAGAGCCGCTTTTCGCGGGCGCGCAGAGAGGTGGTTGCGCTGACAGAAGAGCTGCGCACATTGGGAGTGACCCCCGAAAACACCTATCTTTTCATTCAAGGGCATCACTTGATGGAGAGTGTGGTAATGAAGTTGTTGGTCCCCATCTGCAACCAGCTGCGCCGCGAACGGGAAACCGAAATCAAACGTCTGGCCGAACACAACACACAGATGCAGAACGAGCTGACCTGCTACCAACGCAGCCAATGCGGCATCGAAATCATGCTCCGCAAACACCTCAGCTACAAGGAATCCCCCCTCTACCAACGCCTGCGGGAGGATGTCTCCCGACTGTTGCAAAGATAAGGTCATCCCCCCCTGCAACCAAGGTCCTTTCTCCGGTTGCGGGGGATTTTATGTTTTTTTTAGCACTATTCTTTCTCTGTCTCTGCCGTTTTCTGTAATTTTGCACGCAGTTTTCATTTTATAACAAAACAGAAGATACATACAGATGGGAGGTTTTTTTGGAACAGTCTCCACACGCAGTTGCGTGACAGACCTTTTTTACGGCACAGACTACAATTCCCACTTGGGAACCAAACGGGGAGGTATGGCCACCTATAGCAAGGAACATGGGTTCAACCGCTCGATACACAATCTGGAAAGTTCCTATTTCCGCACAAAATTCGAACCGGACCTTGACAAGTTCATAGGCAATGCAGGCATTGGTGTCATCAGCGACACAGACCCACAACCCATTATGATAAATTCCCATTTAGGAAGGTTTGCCATCGTCACGGTAGCCAAAATTGCCAATATCGACGAGCTGGAGCAAGAGATGCTTTCCGAGGGGACACACTTCGCAGAGCTGAGTTCGGGAAAGACCAACCCCACCGAGCTTATTGCCCTACTCATCGTGAAAGGAAAGACGTTCAAAGAGGGCATAGAGAATGTATATAACAAGGTGAAAGGTTCGTGCTCGCTGCTGCTGCTCACTGAAGACGGCATCATCGCCGCACGCGACAAATGGGGACGTACCCCCATCATCGTCGGACAAAAAGAGGGAGCCTATGCCGTCACCTCGGAATCATCCAGTTTGCCCAATCTGGATTATGAAGTATGCCGGTTTGTAGGACCGGGAGAAATACTGCGCCTGCGTCCCGAAGGTATCGAACAGATACGCGAACCAGAAAAGGAGATGCAGATATGTTCGTTCTTGTGGGTATATTATGGATTCCCTGTTTCGTGCTACGAAGGGAAAAATGTGGAAGAGGTCAGGTTCACCTGCGGATTGGAAATGGGACGCAAGGACAACTCGGAGGTTGATTGCGCCTGCGGCATTCCCGACTCCGGGGTGGGAATGGCACTCGGATATGCTGAAGGGAAAGGCATCCCTTATCACCGCGCCATCACCAAATATACCCCTACATGGCCACGCAGCTTCACTCCAAGCAAACAGGAGATGCGCAGCCTCGTGGCCAAAATGAAACTCATACCCAACCGGGCTATGCTGGAAAACAAGCGCCTGCTCTTTTGCGACGACTCCATAGTCAGAGGCACACAGCTGCGGGACAATGTAAAGGTGCTCTACGATTACGGAGCCAAAGAGATACATATGCGCATTGCGTGTCCGCCATTGATTTACAGTTGCCCCTTTCTCGGATTCACCAGCAGCAAGAGCGACTTGGAACTGATAACACGCCGCATCATCAAGGAACTGGAGGGAGACGAAAACAAGAATCTGGACAAATATGCTACTACAGATTCACCCGAATACAACCGAATGGTGCAAATCATAGCAGACCGATTCGGACTGACGTCACTGAGATTCAATACATTGGAAACTCTCGTCAAGGCTATCGGACTGCCCAAATGCAAAGTGTGCACACACTGCTTTGACGGCAGCAGCCACTTCTAAAGAAAAAGAAAGAACCAAATAATTAAAGCACGAACCTATGACACTCGTAGAAAGATTCCTGAAATATGTCAGCTTCGACACCCAGTCGAGCGAAGAGGGGACCAACACCCCCAGTACGGACAAACAAATGGTCTTTGCCCGCTATTTGAAAAGTGAATTGGAACAATTGGGACTGGAAGAAATAGAGCTTGACGAACACGGTTATCTGTATGCCACTTTGCCTGCCAACACCGACAAACAAGGAGTACCCACCATCGGATTCATTGCCCACATGGACACCAGCCCCGACTGTAGCGGAGCCAACGTCAATCCACGCATAGTCAAAGCATATGACGGTTCGGACATTACGCTCTGTGCCGAAGAAGGCATCGTATTGTCGCCCGACCAGTTCCCCGAACTGCTCAATCACAAAGGAGAAGACATCATCGTCACCGACGGAAAAACACTGCTCGGAGCTGACGATAAAGCAGGCATTGCCGAGATTGTAGCAGCCATGGCCTGGCTGAAAGAACATCCGGAGGTGAAGCATGGACGCATCCGCGTAGGTTTCAATCCTGATGAAGAAATAGGATTGGGAGCACACAAATTTGATGTGGAAAAGTTCGGCTGTGACTTTGCTTACACCATGGACGGAAGCGAAGTGGGTGAACTGGAATTTGAAAATTTCAATGCTGCCGGAGCAAAATTCACCATACGAGGGCGTAATGTACATCCCGGATATGCCAAAGGCAAAATGATAAACTCCATGTTGGTGGCCAACTATCTGATAAGCCGACTGCCTGCAAGTGAGACTCCTGCAACAACCGAAGGCTATGAGGGATTCTATCACCTTGTAGGACTGCAAGGGGATGTAGAACGTACGACTGTCAGCTATATCATCCGTGACCACGACCGCACACACTTCGAGGCACGCAAGCAGGTCATCGCCTCATTAGTAGAACAAGTGAACAGTCACTTTGGAGAGAATCTGGTCAGCCTCGACATGAAAGACCAATACTATAACATGCGCGAGAAGATAGAGCCGGTGATGCACGTAATAGACATTGCCAAGGAGGCCATTGCCGCCACAGGAGTAAATCCCACAGTGAAGGCTATCCGTGGAGGCACTGACGGTGCGCAGCTTTCTTTCAAAGGACTGCCCTGCCCCAATATTTTTGCTGGCGGACTGAACTTCCACGGACGCTATGAGTTCGTACCCATCCAGTCGATGGAGAAGGCCATGCAAGTGGTAGTGAAAATTGCTGAAATCACTCATCAGAGATAGATTCACCAACAATAAACATACTGACAAAAAAACAATGAAAAAGACAATGAAAAAGAACGTACTGAGATACGCAATGTTGGCATTCGCCGGACTCACGGCTACCGGCACCGCCACTGCCCAAGAGAACAAAAACTATGTATCCGAAGTTTGGGTGGCCGACATGGGAAACGGCAAGTATCACAATCCCATCATCTGTGCAGACTACAGCGACCCGGATGTATGCCGCGTAGGGGATGACTACTACATGACGGCCTCAAGCTTCAACTGCCTGCCCGGATTGCCAATCTTGCACAGTAAGGATTTGGTAAACTGGACCATCATCGGACATGCAGTGGCACACACATTGCCACCGGTAGAAACTCCCGAACGTCCTGAACACGGCAACCGTGTATGGGCTCCGTCCATCCGCCACCACAACGGAACATTCTACATCTTCTGGGGAGACCCCGACCAAGGTGCATACATGGTAAGTGCCAAAGACCCTGCCGGCACATGGACAGCCCCCAAACTCATCAAGCCGGCCAAGGGACTCATTGACACCTGCCCCTTGTGGGATGACGACGGCAAAGTATATCTCTATCACGCCTATGCCGGCAGCCGTGCCGGTCTGAAGAGCATTTTGGCCGTTTGTGAACTTGACCCGGAAACATTGGAAGCTACCACACAGAGCCGCATCATCTTCGACGGACACATCGAACACCCCACTTGCGAGGGTGCCAAGATTCATAAGTACAACGGCAAATACTATCTTTTCCACCCTGCCGGCGGTGTTGCTACAGGATGGCAGGTAGTGGAACGTGCCGACAATCCTTACGGCCCCTTTGAATGCAAAACCGTGCTGGCACAAGGGAACACCACCATCAATGGTCCTCATCAGGGGGCTTGGGTGGACACTCCTACCGGCGAACACTGGTTCTTCCACTTCCAGGATGTGGGAGCCTATGGCCGTCTCGTACACCTGCAGCCCATGACCTGGAAAGACGGTTGGCCAGTCATCGGTGTAGATAAGGACGGTGACGGATGTGGCGAACCCGTCTTGACTTATAAGAAACCCGATGTAGGAAAGACCTACCCTATCCAGACTCCACAAGAAAGCGACGAGTTTGACGGCATGACTTTGGGCAAACAATGGCAATGGCATGCCAACATCAACGAACTGTGGGCCTATTATGCCGGAGACAAGGGATTCATGCGTCTCTATTCCTACCCGGTAGTGGAAGACTACAAGAGCCTCTGGGATGTGGCCAACCTGCTGCTCCAGAAGACTCCGGCCTTCAACTTTGCCGCCACCATGAAGCTGACCTTCGCTCCCAGCGAGAAGTACAAGGGCGAACGTACCGGACTCGTAGTCATGGGACGTGACTATGCCGCTTTGGCTTTGGAGAACACCGACAACGGACTGGTGCTCTCACAAGTAGAATGCTACAAGGCAGACAAGGGTAAGAGTGAGAAAGTGAATGAAAGCATCAACCTATCCGACGGTACAGTCTGGCTGAAAGCAAACTTCAAAACAGATGCCACTGAGAAGAAAGCCTTTGCCGACAAGGGAGACCGCGTGGTAATGTGCGAATTCAGCTACAGTACCGACGGTAAGAAATTCAAGAAATTGGGACAACCCTTCCGCGTTCGTGAAGGACAATGGATCGGTGCCAAAATGGGTACATTCTGCACCCGTCCGCACATGGTCACCAATGATGGCGGTTGGGTAGATGTTGACTGGTTCCGCGTAACGAAGAAATAACGGATGGACAATCTCCTTATCATATTAGGAATCATCGCACAGGTGGTCGGGCTATTGGGCTGCATTCTGCCCATGCTGCCCGGCCCGCCTCTGAGTTATATCGGCATCCTGCTGCTACATTTCACAGACAAAGCACAGTTCTCCACATGGGAACTGGTTTTGGGAGGCATCATTGTAGTGGTGGTGCTTGCACTCGACTACATCACCCCTGTATTGGGAGCCAAATACAGTGGCGCCGGGCGTTGGGCCAACTGGGGCAGTTTCATCGGCACCATAGTCGGACTCTTCTTCTTGCCTCTCGGACTCATTGTCGGCCCATTCTTGGGAGCTGTATTAGGAGCCATCCGCGACGGTAACAGCAACAAGGGAGCCCTGAAAGCCGGCATCGGAGCTGTCATCGGTTTCCTTGCAGGCACTGTCTTGAAGTTTGTTGCTTGCGGATATTTCATCTACCTCTTTGTCAAAGAACTGATATGAAACTGACCGATTCAGTCATCCTGCTGCCACAAATGCGTTTCTATGCCTACCATGGAGTGCTGCCCCAAGAGCAGCAGGTAGGCGCCTACTTTTACGTGAATCTGGAGATTCGGACAGATGTCACCCATGCCTTTGAAACTGACGAGCTAAAAGATACTATAAGCTACGCTGACATTCATGAAGCTGTCAGGGAAGAGATGGCTGTCAGCAGCCGTTTGCTGGAACATGTGGCCGGACGCATAGCCCACCGGCTTTACCGCGACTTTCCTACCATCGAAGGTCTCAAAATTGAGTTGTACAAACAGAATCCCCCCATGGGAGCCGATTGCGAACGGGCAGGAGTGAGCATCACTACAAAAAGATAAGTATTGCAATACAGGCCACACATATGCAGAAGAATTTAGCAATTTTCGACCTCGACGGCACATTACTCAACACCATCGCCGATTTGGCACAAAGCACCAATCAGGCATTGGCCGCGTGTGGATATCCCACCCATTCCACCGAAGCTTACCGCTTCTTTGTGGGGAATGGTATCAACAAATTGTTCGAGCGGGCTCTTCCTGAGTCTGAACGCAATGAAGAGAACATCCAGCGCATCCGCTCATTGTTCCTGCCTTATTACGACCGGCACAATGCCGATTTAAGCCGCCCCTACCCAGGCATCACCAAACTGTTGGAACAATTACAGACCAAGGGCATCCGGCTTGCCGTCGCCTCCAATAAATACCAACGTGCCACAGAACGGCTTGCAGCCCATTACTTCCCCCAGATACATTTCAGTGCCGTCTTCGGTCAGCGCGAAGGTATTCCCGTCAAACCACACCCGCAGATTGTGCACGACATCCTGCACATTGTCCCTGTCCCCTTGGAGCAGGTTGTCTATATCGGTGATTCAGGAGTGGATATGCAGACAGCCTGCCATGCCGGCATAGACAGCATCGGAGTATTGTGGGGATTCCGCCCCAAGGAAGAACTGGAACAGCATTCACCCACTTGGTTTGTTGAAAAAGCCGAAGAGATTGCCACATTGTTAATTTGACAAAGACAAGCAGAAAAATGCTTTATTTCACCACTTTGCCTTTGCAAAGTGTCATTATTTCTCTTTCGCCAGCGAATCTCCCCGAAACTTTTGCTTTCATTTCGATAAAAAGCAGTATCTTTGCATCGCTTTCTACGATATATTCAATATTAATTTACCAAGCATTAAGGACATGGAATTGAAGGACATTCAGCCCGGCTTCAAAGGGAACATTTGGAGAGAAGAAATCAACGTGAGAGACTTTATCCAAAACAACTACACCCCCTATGAAGGCGACGACTCGTTTTTGACGGGTACTTCGGAAAAGACCCGCAAAGTGTGGAACAAATTGACAGAACTCTTCGTCGTGGAACGCGAAAAGGGAGTGGTGGACGCCGAAACACGCCTGCCACAGAGCCTGGAGACCTACGGACCGGGGTACATCGACCGGGAGAACGAGGTCATCGTGGGACTGCAGACCGACGCTCCGCTCAAGCGCGGCATCTTCCCCAAGGGGGGCATACGCATGGTGGAGAACGCACTGAAGGCTTACGGCTATCAGCTCGACCCGATGACGAAGGAGATTTTTACCAAATACCGCAAGACTCACAACGAGGGGGTCTTCTCGGCCTATACGGAAGAGATTCTGGCCGCACGCCACTCGCACATCATCACCGGACTGCCCGATGCCTACGGGCGCGGACGCATCATCGGCGACTACCGCCGCGTGGCCCTCTATGGCACAACCAACCTCATTGAGGAGAAGAAGCGTTTCCTCAAACGCCTGGACATACAAGAAATCACAGACGAAATTGTGCAGCAGCGCGAAGAGACCTCCGAGCAGATACGCGCCCTGAAGAGTTTCGAAAAGATGTGTGCCGCCTATGGCTTCGACGTTACCCGTCCGGCGCAGAATGCCCGCGAAGCCGTGCAGTTCGTCTATCTGGCCTACCTCGGTGCTGTAAAAGACCAGGACGGTGCCGCCATGTCCATCGGACGTGTCTCCACCTTCCTTGATATCTATATTGAAAAAGACCTTCGCGAAGGAAAGATTACAGAGACTGAAGCTCAGGAATTGGTTGACCAGATGATTATCAAGCTGCGCATCGTACGCTTCCTCCGCACACCGGAGTACAACGACCTCTTCTCGGGAGACCCCGTATGGGTAACCGAATCGTTGGGCGGACAGGGATTGGACGGACGTACATTGGTGACAAAGACTTCGTTCCGCTTCCTCCATACCTTATATAATTTAGGTCCTGCCCCCGAACCCAACTTGACGGTGCTCTGGTCACAAGCTTCACCCGAAAACTGGAAGAAGTTCTGTGCCAAAGTCTCTATCGACACTTCTGCCATCCAATATGAGAACGACGACCTGATGCGCCCCGACTATGGCGACGACTACGGCATTGCCTGCTGTGTGTCACCCATGAAGATTGGCAAACAGATGCAGTTCTTCGGTGCGCGGGCCAACTTGGCCAAGTGTATGCTCTACGCCATCAATGGCGGACGCGACGAACGCACAGGCGAGCAGATAGCCCCAATGTATGAGCCTGTCACAAGTGAATATCTGACCATCGACGAGTTCATGCCCAAGTTCGAGCAAATGATGCGCTGGTTGGCCAAGGTGTATGTCAACGCACTGAAGATTATCCATTATATGCATGACAAGTATGCCTACGAGGCCTATGAGATGGCTCTGCACGATGGAGATGTGGAGCGCATCCGTGCCACAGGCATTGCCGGACTCTCCATTGTGGCCGACTCCATTGCTGCCATCCGCGACACCAAGGTACGCATCATCCGTGATGAGCGGGGACTTGCTGTAGATTTTGAGCGCGAAGGCGACTATGTTCCTTTTGGAAACAACGACGAACGCACAGACAGCATAGCTGTGGATATCACCGAACGTTTCATGGAGTATCTGCGTCAGCACGAGACCTACCGGCATGCTGTGCCCACACAGTCTGTCCTGACTATCACCAGCAATGTGGTCTATGGAAAAAATACAGGTTCCACCCCCGATGGCCGTCCCGCCGGTGCACCGTTTGCTCCGGGTGCCAACCCAATGAACGGACGCGATGTGAAAGGTGCTGTGGCAGCCCTCTCATCTGTAGCCAAGTTGCCCTTCCAACATGCCCACGACGGCATCTCCTACACTTTCGCCATTTCACCTGCCACGCTGGGTAAGAACCGCGAGACACAGGTAGCCAATCTGGTAGGTTTGCTCAACGGCTATTTCACGCCCGACGGCGGACAACACCTCAACGTGAATGTCTTCGACCGCAAACTCTTGGAGGATGCCATGGAGCACCCTGAGAAATATCCGCAGCTGACCATCCGTGTGTCCGGTTATGCGGTGAACTTCACCAAGCTGACCCGCGAACAGCAGTTGGATGTGATTTCACGTACCATCAACCACACACTGTAATAATTAAAGGCACGGATTACACGGTTTGATAACTTTGTCATTCTGAACGCAGTGAAGAATCTACCCACATAATAC
>CAZTPB010000041.1:0-1529 GCA_964614555.1 uncultured Bacteroides sp. | reverse complement strand
GAATGACAGAGACGGCATGACAGAGAGGCTGTCAGTAGTTATCAAACCGTGTAATCCGTGCCTAAAATCATCGTTTTATGAAAGCCCGCATCCACTCCCTTGAAAGTTTCGGCACCGTCGATGGTCCCGGCATCCGCTTTGTCACCTTTATGCAGGGATGTCCCCTGCGCTGCCGCTATTGCCACAACCCCGACACATGGGACAGCCAAGCACCGTGCCAATACGAGATGACTCCAGAAGAACTCTTTGCCGAAACCATTCGCTACCGCAGCTTCATCGCTTCAGGAGGAGTGACGGTGACAGGGGGCGAACCGCTGATGCAGGCCACCTTTGTGCGCGAATATTTCCGTCTCTGCACAGAAGCCGGACTGCATACAGCCCTCGACACATCAGGCATCCTCTGCACACCAGATGCCCTCTCCGTGTTGGAATACACATCTTTGGTCCTGCTCGACATCAAGACCATCAATCCTGAATTGCACCCCCAATTAACTGGCAGTCGAGGGGAAACCCCCTTACGTTTCCTCGACGAACTGGAGAGACGCGGCATCCCTACATGGATTCGCCATGTGATAGTGCCCGGATGGACAGACAGCGAAGCCGACCTCAACGCATTGGGACGCCACATTGCCCATTATCGTGTGGTAGAGAAAGTCGAACTGCTCCCCTACCACACGATGGGAATATTCAAATACAAAAAAATGGGCATTCCCTATCCTTTGGAAGGTGTAGAACCTCTCTCCAAAGAAAGTCTGCAACGGGCACGCGAGATTTTAGGACAATACAAAGAAGTATTATAGGTCCTGCATCAAGTCATCCCCTACTCCTGCTCCACATAGACGAGTCGCGACACATCGTACCCCCTTCGGGCTATGCCGGCCACAATTTTCTCCAACAGCGGTTGGGCCATTTGGGGAGTACGGCTCAGTATCCACAGATATTTGTCCGAACTGCTTCCGATGACAGCATATTGGTAGTCCGGGTCCAACTCCAAAATATAATAGTCCGAATAGAACCACAGGAAGAACGATACCTTCAGTCTTCCCGGATGTTCCACAGGGTCAGGCTGTTTCACTTTGCCCACAATCTCTTTCGGCTTTCCATCCTTCAGCCCCCTGTTCACCACCCGTATCTTCCCGTCAGGCAATAAGGTATAGGTTGCTGTCACGTGCGTCATTCCCCGTTCGAACCTATGCTCATACCGGGCAATCTCGTACCATTCCCCCATGAACCTTTTCAGTTCCAGTCGGTTGACCGTCGCGTTATCTATACCCACGTCTTCCGTACTCCGACAGGTTGCTCCTGTCAGTACACCCATCATCAATAGGGCGCACCCATATTTCCAATACCTGTTCATAGACTGTCCTTACATTATATCTGACAGGTAAACACTGATAATCCCGAAATGTTTATTAGTTCCGGTTTGTCATCTGCTTTCGGAGTTAAACCTTTCGGGAAAGGAAGTTGACGGTGTCAGTGATGCTCTATCTTCCCCCTGCACAAAACTGGACGGTGGACTTTCTCCAATT
>CAZTPB010000040.1:0-13911 GCA_964614555.1 uncultured Bacteroides sp. | reverse complement strand
AGGTATCACCGGTATCGTAGCCGAAGGCGAAGTGCTGAGTACTGAAATCTTCACTGTTGACGGTGTGCAGGTGAATGCTCTCCAGCAAGGCATCAACATCGTACGTAAGACTTATGCCAACGGTGTGGTGACTGTAGAGAAGCAGTTTGTGAAGTAAGTTGTAAGATTCTTACAATATATAGATTAAGGTATAGGCGTGCCGCGTGAGCGGTACGCCTTACTTTTTTATGTTATATATCATGTTTCTGTGCTTTGTAATGCTTAAATTAACAAAAATATTTGTTTTTCCTTTCCTTTATTTGTTCCTTTCAGAAAAAAAGTGTAGTTTTGAGGACTGCAAAGTATTTTGCATAAGAAAAAAGTTACAGTAATTAAAAACCTTAAGATAAATCTATGAGTTACTTGCGATTTGAAAAAACGCTTTTGACCAATTTGGAAGAATCCCTGCAAAGGGAAATTCTGCGTACCAACCGGTCGGGTGCCTATCACTGTTCTACCATTGTGGATTGCAATACTCGGAAGTATCATGGTCTGCTCGTCATCCCCATACCGGAGATGGACGATGAGAACCATGTGCTCCTGTCGTCACTTGATGAGACGGTAATCCAGCATGGTGCCGAGTTCAACCTCGGATTGCACAAATATCAGGGCAACAACTACAGCCCCAACGGACACAAGTATATCCGTGAATTCGAGTGGGAGAAGGTGCCGACTACCATCTACCGTGTAGGAGGGGTAGTGCTGAAAAAGGAGAAGTTGTTTGTACATCACGAAAACCGAATCCTTATCCGCTACACCTTGTTGGAAGCCCATTCAGCCACCATCCTTCGTCTGCGCCCGTTCCTCGCATTCCGCAGTGTGCGCCAATATACCCATGAGAACAGTCAGGCCAGCCGCGACTATCAGTTGGTGGAGAACGGTATCAAGACTTGTATGTATCCGGGCTATCCCGAACTCTACATGCAGCTGAACAAGAAGAATGAGTTCCATTTTCACCCCGATTGGTATCGGGGTATAGAGTATCCCAAGGAACAGGAGCGCGGCTATGCATTCAATGAAGACCTTTACGTGCCCGGTTACTTTGAAGTGGAAATAAAGAAGGGGGAGAGCATTGTCTTCTCCGGTGGTGTGTCTTCCACCTCCACCCGTAACCTGAAGAAGACTTTCGACCAGGAGGTCGAAGTGCGTGCTCCGCGGGACAATTTCTATCACTGTCTGGTCAATGCCGCCCACCAGTTCCACAACAAGCAGGGCGATCGCAACTACGTGTTGGCCGGTTATCCTTGGTTCAAGTGTCGTGCGCGTGATATGTTCATCAGTCTTCCCGGATTGACTTTGGCGGTGGATGAACTGAATGAATTCCACAATGCGATGGAGACAGCCCGCGAAGCCATCGAGGATTTCATAGCCGAACGTCCGTCTGCGTGCAGTGTCTATGAAATGGAGCATCCCGATGTTCTCTTGTGGGCCGTTTGGTGTATGCAGCAATATGCCAAGATTGTTTCTCACAAGCAGTGTTGGGAACGCTATGGCTCGCTGCTGACTGCCATTATGGAGTATATCCGCGGGGGCAGGCACAATAACCTCTTCCTGCATCAGAACGGGTTGCTTTATTCCAACGGTACTGACCGTGCTGTCACTTGGATGAACTCTACAGTAGCCGGACGTCCGGTTGTGCCTCGTACAGGATACATCGTAGAGGTGAATGCCTTGTGGTACAATGCGCTGAAGTTTGTGGCAGATATGTGGGCCAATAACGGTAGTCAGCAAGAGGCAGACACATTGGAGCGGTTGGCAGCTACGGTAAAGGCTTCGTTTGTAGATACATTCCTCAACGAATATGGCTATCTGTTTGACTATGTTGACGGATACATGATGGATTGGAGTGTACGTCCCAACATGATTTTCACCGTAGCTTTTGACTACAGCCCATTGGATACTCATCAGAAGAAGCGGGTGCTCGATACCGTGACCAAGGAACTGCTTACGCCCAAGGGGTTGCGCAGCCTTTCACCAAAAAGCGGAGGTTACAATCCCAACTATGTAGGGCCGCAGAACCAGCGCGACTATGCTTACCATCAGGGTACGGCATGGCCATGGTTGGCGGGTTTCTATTTTGAAGCTTATCTGCGTATATATAAGATGAGCGGCCTCTCTTTCGTGGAACGTCAATTGATCGGTTATGAGGCGGAGATGAATTCACATTGTGTGGGTTCTATCCCTGAACTCTTTGATGGCAATCCGCCATTCAAAGGACGTGGAGCTGTCTCTTTCGCCATGAATGTGGCCGAAATCTTGCGGACCTTGTATCTGTTGAGTAAATATAATAATATGTAATAAAAGGAGGAACCTATTATGAAAGTATTAATGTTTGGATGGGAATTTCCTCCCAAGATATTGGGTGGTTTGGCTGTCGCTTCATACGGTATCACCAAAGGATTGAGCCTGCAAGGGGATGTAGAGACAACCTTCTGTCTTCCCAAACCTACGGGTGAGGAGGAGAAGTTCTTGAACATCATTGGCATGAACCAGGTGCCAATCGTTTGGAGGGACATGGATTATGGCTATCTGAAGTCACGTTTGCCCAACTATACATCGCCTGAGCAATATTATTCGTTCCGCGACCATATTTATGCCGACTTCTCCTATATGCATGTCAACGATTTGGGGTGTATGGAGTTTGCCGGTGGTTATCCGAAGAACCTGCATGAAGAAATCAACAACTACTCCATCATAGCCGGGGTGGTGGCACGTCAGCAGGAGTTCGACATTATCCATGCTCACGACTGGCTGACCTATCCGGCCGGAGTGCATGCCAAGATGGTGAGCGGAAAGCCTCTATGCATTCATGTGCATGCTACCGATTTCGACCGTTCGCGCGGTAAGGTGAATCCCACGGTGTATTCTATTGAAAAGGATGGTATGGATCATGCTGACTGCATCATGTGTGTTTCTGAACTGACCCGTCAGACAGTCATCCATCAATACCATCAGGATCCCCGTAAGTGTGTGGCCATGCACAATGCTGTTTATCCTTTATCGCAAGAGTTGCAGGACATTCCTCGTGTGGAGCATCCCAAAGAGAAGGTGGTGACTTTCCTTGGCCGTATCACTATGCAGAAAGGACCTGAATACTTCGTTGAGGCTGCTGCATTGGTGTTGAAGCGCACGCAAAACATACGTTTTGTAATGGCCGGTTCAGGCGATATGCTTGATGCCATGATTAATCTGGCAGCGGAGCGTGGCATTGCCGACCGCTTCCATTTCCCTGGTTTCCAACGGGGCAAACAGGTCTATGAAGCTTATAAGAACAGTGATGTCTTTGTCATGCCTTCGGTGTCCGAACCCTTTGGTATTGCACCGCTTGAAGCCATGCAATGCGGCACGCCTTCCATCATTTCCAAGCAGTCGGGGTGTGGTGAGATTCTGACCAATGTCATCAAGGTCGATTATTGGGACATCAATGCCATGGCTGATGCCATGTATTCCATCTGTACCAATCCGGCACTTTTCAAATATCTGCAGGAAGAGGGCAAGAAGGAAGTCGATCAGATTACCTGGGAAAAGGTAGGTTTGCGCCATCGGGCTATCTATGATGAGTTAATTAGAAAGAACAAGTAAAAAAAAGTATAAAATGAAAACAATCTGTCTTTATTTTGAAATACATCAGATTATTCATCTGAAGCGTTATCGTTGCTTTGACATTGGTCGTGACCATTATTATTATGACGATTATGAAAACGAGCGTAGTATCACCGACATAGCCGAGCGTAGCTATATCCCCTCGCTGACCACCCTCATTGAGATGGCCAAGAGTCACAATGGAGCTTTCAAAGTGGCCCTTTCCCTCTCAGGTGTAGGCTTGGAGCAGTTGGAAATCTATGCCCCCCGTGTGGTAGAATTGTTGCAGGAGCTGAACGACACCGGTTGTTGCGAGTTCTTGTGTGAACCCTATTCACACGGTCTCTCCTCGTTGGCCAACGAAGAGTGCTTCCGTGAGGATGTTGACCGTATGCGGCTGAAGATTAAGCAGATGTTCGGTAAAGAACCTAAGGTGTTCCGCAACAGCAGCTTGATTTATTCTAACGAAATAGGTGCAATGGTGGCTGATATGGGCTTCAAGGGTATGCTCACTGAAGGTGCCAAACACGTACTTGGATGGAAGAGCCCGCACTACCTTTACCACTGTGCTTACAACAACAAGCTGAAGTTGCTTTTGCGCGACTTCAAGCTCTCTGACGACATCAGTCTTCGCTTCAACAACAGCGAGTGGAGCGAATACCCCCTCTTTGCGGACAAGTATATCGGATGGATTGCCGATATGCCTGAGGAAGAGCAGGTTATCAACATCTTCATGGAATTGTCGGCTTTGGGTATTTCGCAGCCTCTTTCGTCCAATATTCTGGAGTTCCTGAAAGCACTTCCCGTATGTGCCAAGGAAAAAGGCATCACTTTCTCGACCCCTTCAGAGGTTATCACCAAACTGAAATCAGTGGATCAGGTGGATGTGCCCTATCCCATGTCGTGGGTGGATGAGGAGCGCGACATCAGCTGCTGGCTTGGAAACGTGATGCAGCGTGAGGCTTTTGACAAACTTTATAGTGTGGCCGAGCGTGTGCACCTTTGCACCGACCGTCGTATCAAGCAGGATTGGAGTTATATGCAGGCTTCGAACAATTTCCGTTTCATGACAACGAAGAATACCGGCATTTGGCTCAACCGTGGCATCTACGACTCTCCGTTTGATGCTTTCACGAACTATATGAATATTCTTGGTGACTTTATCAGTCGCGTGAATTCGCTATATCCCGTGGAAATGGACAACGAAGAGTTGAATGCCCTGCTTACTACAATCAAGAATCAGGGTGAAGAATTGGAGGTTCTCCAGAAGGAGATAGACAAACTGCAGGCCAAATTGGCAAAGGCGGCTCCTGCTGCGGTAAAGAAAGAACCTGCAGCAAAGAAAACCGCAACAGTCAAAAAAGAGGCTGCCAAGAAAGCGGTCAAGGCACCGGCCAAAAAGGCTGCGGCCAAAAAAGAAACGAAGTGATGGTGTAGAGACATTGTGACTGTCGTTTGTTAACTTTTCAACGGTGCTGGTAATAATCCTGTCTTTGGGTGAATGGGTTGTTGCCGGCACCTTTTTCTTTTTTTTTCCCTCGTGTTGCAATCTCTCCTTAGCAAAAGATACTTTTGTCGGCTGATGGGATGAGGTGGAGCGGATGTTTTTCTCTCTAAAGATTAATATTTGAAGCTTTTTTCTTTGTGTAACGATGAAAAAGAGCGAAATTTGCACTGTTTTTGCAACTTATGTGGCCTATTGCCATGTAGGGGTGTCGAATAGAGAAAAATATAATTGATTATAAGTATTCAAACCATTAAAAAGTAACAAGGACTATGACAAAGAGTGCACTGCAGATTGCAAGAGCCGCTTATCAGCCCAAACTCCCCAAGGCATTGAAGGGAGCTGTGAAAGTACAGGAAGGCGAAGCTACCCGTTCGGTAGCCGATCAGGAAGCCATCCAGAAGTTGTTCCCCAATACTTACGGCATGCCGCTGATTAAGTTTGTGGAAGGTGAAATTAAGGAATATCCAGCCATTAATGTAGGAGTTATCCTTTCTGGCGGACAGGCACCTGGTGGACACAATGTGATTTCCGGTCTGTTTGACGGAATCAAGTCGCTCAACAAAGAGAGCCGTCTCTATGGCTTTATCCTCGGCCCTGGAGGATTGGTGGACCACAACTATATGGAGCTTACAGCCGACATCATCGACGAATACCGCAACACGGGTGGATTCGATATTATCGGTTCCGGCCGTACCAAATTGGAGAAAGAGGAACAGTTTGAGAAAGGACTGGAAATTATCAAGCAATTGGGCATCAAGGCATTGGTTATCATTGGTGGCGACGACTCCAACACCAACGCCTGTGTCTTGGCCGAATACTATGCCGCCAAGCAATGTGGTGTGCAGGTGATTGGTTGCCCCAAGACTATTGACGGTGACTTGAAGAACGATATGATTGAGACATCCTTCGGTTTCGATACAGCTTGCAAGGTTTATTCGGAGGTTATCGGCAATATCCAGCGCGACTGCAACTCTTCACGCAAATACTGGCATTTTATCAAGCTGATGGGCCGTTCTGCTTCACACATCGCTCTGGAGTGTGCTCTCCAGACACAACCCAACATCTGCATTGTATCTGAAGAGGTCGAAGAAAAGAATATGTCGTTGGATGATGTAGTGACTTACATCGCTCAGGCTGTCGCCAACCGGGCTGCTCAGGGAAACAACTTCGGTACTGTGCTTATTCCTGAAGGTTTGATCGAATTTATCCCCGCTATGAAGAAACTCATTGCCGAGCTGAACGATTTGTTGGCCGAGGGTTCTGAGTTTGCCATGATCAAGAAGAGCGCCCAGCGCGATTGGGTCATCTCCAAACTCTCTCAGGAGAATGCAGCTATCTATGCCTCTTTGCCCGAGGGCGTGGCTCGCCAGCTGACACTTGACCGCGATCCTCACGGAAACGTACAGGTATCGTTGATTGAGACCGAAAAATTGCTTTCTGACATGGTGGCCGTAAAACTCGCCCAATGGAAGGAGGAGGGCAAGTTTGTGGGCAAGTTCAGTGCCCAGCACCACTTCTTCGGATACGAAGGCCGTTGTGCTGCCCCTTCCAACTATGATGCAGACTATTGCTATGCCCTCGGCTATACGGCTTCTATGCTGATAGCCAATGGCAAGACCGGCTATATGTCCAGTGTGCGTAATACGACTGCTCCTGCTGAAGAGTGGATTGCCGGTGGTGTGCCCATCACCATGATGATGAATATGGAGCGTCGTCACGGCGAAATGAAACCCGTTATCCAGAAAGCTCTGGTGAAACTTGACGGGGCTCCTTTCAAGGCATTTGCCGCACAGCGTGACCGTTGGGCTGTTGAAACGGCTTATGTATATCCGGGTCCTATCCAGTACTTCGGTCCTACCGAAGTGTGTGATCAGCCGACCAAGACGCTGGCTCTTGAACAGGCCAAGTAAAGTGGCTCTTCAGCTATTTGGTTGAAAACCTGACAAGCGGAGAAAACATGGTTTTTCCTCCGGTTTCAACTAAATAGCAGAAGAAAAACTGAAGCAGAATAAGGATTAGGATTTAAGGTGAAGTGGATGCTGCTTGAATCTTGATTCCTAAGCCTTAAAAACACTTTGACGGTCTCTTGTCATCCTGATTGTACTCGAAGAGTCTATCAAGCGGAACTATGTGGATAGACTCTTCGGTCTTAATAAGAATGACAAGAGGCCGTTTTCTCATCATTTTTTTTGAAGCATGAAAGAAACGACGAAATGTTCCCGAAAGAAGTCCGCCTCCACTACTACCCGTAAGGGTACACCGCGCAAGAAGTCGTCTGCCAGGCAGAAGGGGGGTGGGAGAGAAGTCTCCCCGTGGGTCATCTGGACAGCTACAGTTTTGGTGGCGGTGGGCTATTTGGTTGTTGTTTATCTCTTTTTCTTCCGTCCTTATATGGATGGAAAGCAGGAAGCCGAACTCGATTTCTTGCGTCCGCAAGTGCATGGTCTCGACATCTCCCATCATCAAGGACACATTGACTGGGAAAAATTGAGTCTGGCCGCTTACAAAGATTATCCGATCAATTTCGTCTTCATGAAAGCCACAGAGGGAAGCGACTTTGTTGATAATGCTTTCCGCCAAAATTTTGCTACCGCCCGTGATTGCGGGCTCATCCGTGGTGCCTACCATTTCTATCTGCCGGAGGTGGATGCTGTTTTACAGGCTGAAAATTTCATTCGCCAAGTCAGACTGGAGCCGGGAGATCTGCCTCCAGTACTTGATGTGGAGGTTGCAGGTAAGGAGGGTTCTGCAGCTCTTCAACAAGGAGTACGCACTTGGTTGCTCCGTGTAGAGCAACACTATGGCGTGAAGCCTATTATTTATGCTTCCTATAAATTCAAGTTAAAACATTTGAATACCCCATTTTTTGATGCATATCCCTATTGGATTGCCCACTATTATGTCAATAAGCTGGAGTATAAAGGAGCCTGGAAATTCTGGCAGCATACTGATATGGGGCGTATTGAAGGAGTGGATGGTGAAGTGGATCTCGACATATTTAATGGCAATTTGGAAGAATTGGTAGGGTTTACTATCCGTCAACGCAGTGGTGAAGCTGCGAACGTCAACCATCCGTGAATTCCTTGGAAGTGTGGTGGCCGAATATGCATTGTCTGCCGGAACGTATGTGGTGACGGTGGAGACACTGAATGCAGCCGGTAGGCAACAGTCATTGAAAGTGGTGGTAAGGTGACTTAATGCTGCTGAAAAGTATGTGTATAAGCATAAAAAAAGAGGGTGTGTCGTAATTAATTTTGGCGCGCCCTCTTTTCCTTATATGTTTTCTTTATGCTTCCTTGATGATGTCCATGCCTTTGCGGATGGCCTCTTCGTTCATGGGGATAAGGTGGTGGTGACGTTCGGGCAGAGTCTTGCGCAAGGCTTTCACCACACTTTCGATGCTCACCATAGGTTTTAACTTCAGCAGTCCGCCGAGCACAATCATGTTGAACGCCTTGGCATTTCCCATTTCAGCTGCCGCGTCCATGGCGTCGATGCGATATACGCGGATGTCCTTTCGGGTGGGTGCTTCGGCAATGCCATAGCCGTCGTACATGAGGATGCCGCCGGGTTTCACCCTGTGTTCAAACTTCTCCAACGAGGGTTGGTTCAGAATGATGGCCACGTCGTACTGGCTGAGAATGGGCGATGATATGCGCTCGTCGCTCACGATCACTGTCACATTGGCCGTACCGCCACGCTGTTCGGGGCCATAAGCAGGCATCCAACTAACCTCCTTGTCTTCCATCAAGCCCGAATAGGCCAAAATCTTACCCATCGAGAGGACACCCTGTCCACCGAAACCGGCTATGATTATTTCTTCTTTCATTTGTCTTTCAAATCTCCAAGTTCATAAAACGCAAACATATTCTCTTCCATCCACTTGTTGGCCTTTTCGGGAGACATCTTCCATCCGGAGTTGCAAGTAGAAACAATCTCTACAAGGTTGCTTCCCTTTCCGGCCATAGAGTTCTCGAACGCCTTGCGGATGGCCTTCTTGGCCTTGCGGATGGCTGCCACCGAGTGGACAGACTGGCGGGTCACATAGGCCGTACCCTCCAACTGTGCGGCAATCTCGGTCATCTTCAACGGATATCCGTGCAAGGCCACATCTCGGCCATAAGGGCAGGTGGCGGTCTTCATGCCCACAAGGGTAGTGGGGGCCATCTGTCCGCCGGTCATACCATAGATGGCATTGTTGATGAAGATGATGGTGATGTTTTCCCCACGGTTCAGGGCATGGATGGTCTCAGCCGTACCGATACAGGCGAGATCTCCGTCTCCCTGATAAGAGAAGACGAGGCGGTCTGGCCAGAGACGCTTGATGGCGGTGGCTACGGCGGGGGCGCGTCCGTGGGCGGCCTCCTGCCAATCGATGTCGATGTATTTGTAGGCAAATACGGCACATCCTACGGGCGAAACGCCGACGGTCTTTTCTTCCATTTGCATCTCTTCGATGACTTCGGCTATGAGCTTGTGTACCACACCGTGGCTGCATCCCGGGCAATAGTGCATGGGGACATCGTTCATCAGTGTGGGTTTCTTATAGACCAGATTTTCCGGTTTGATGATATCTTCTTTCATATCTTATCTAAAGTGCTTCTTGTTAGAATAAAAAACGGAGCATAAACTCTACCAATTTCACAAATATGGAGACTGCACCGACGTAGATGCATACGTGGAAATCTTCCACGGTATAGTAGCACGCAACCGTGGCTATAGCTCCGAAGATGAACACAATGTTCAGTATGGTTCTTATTCGATAGATGTTCATTTTCTAATTATGAGTGATGTGTGTAGAGTTATGACTTCATAATAGACTTCAGTGCGCATACCACCTCGTCGGGGTCGGGGACGATACCTCCCAAACGGCCGAAATGCTGTACGGGCACACTGCCATTCACGGCCAGGCGGATATCCTCCACCATCTGTCCGGCATTGATTTCAACCGAAAGGATGCCCTTCATCTGCTTGGCGCGTGCGGCAATCTCCTTATAGGGGAAGGGCCACAGGGTGATGGGGCGCAAAAGGCCTACCTTTATGCCTTGAGCACGGGCATCGTCCATAGCCTTTTGAGCAATACGGGCGCATGAGCCGAAAGCTACTATCAGATACTCTGCATCTTCGCAATTGATCTCTTCGTAGCGCACTTCGTTTTCCTCAATCTGACGATATTTTTCCTGCAACTTGATGTTGCGCTTCTCCATCTCGGCGGGGTCAAGTTCGAGCGAAGTGATGATGTTGGGCTGGCGCTTGCCCGCGCGGCCCGTCGTTGCCCAGGGACACTCCTGACGGATCTCCTCTTCTGTGCGGCGGGGCTTGTAGGGGGGGAGTACCACCTTCTCCATCATCTGTCCGATGACACCGTCGGAGAGTATCATGGCAGGATTGCGGTACTTGAAGGCCAGTTCGAACGAGAGATCCACGAAATCGGCCATCTCCTGCACCGATGCGGGTGCCAATACGATGAGGCGGTAGTCGCCATGTCCGCCACCCTTCACACTTTGGAAATAGTCGGCCTGACTGGGTTGGATAGTACCAAGACCCGGACCTCCACGCATCACGTTTACGATGAGGCAGGGGAGTTCGGCTCCGGCGATGTAGGAGATTCCCTCCTGCATCAGGCTCACACCGGGGCTGGACGATGAGGTGAGCACCTTCTTTCCGGCACCGGCACCACCATATACCATATTGATAGAGGCCACTTCACTCTCTGCCTGCAACACCACCATGCCGGTGGTTTCCCAAGGCTTCTGTTCGGCCAATGTTTCCAATACCTCTGATTGGGGGGTGATGGGGTATCCGAAGTATCCGTCCGCCCCGCAACGGATGGCGGCATGGGCGATGGCTTCGTTACCCTTCATCAGTACAACTTCTTTTTCTGTTGCCATTATGTTAGTTTTTTTAGTTTTTTAGTTCCTGAGTTTGGATTAGTCACTCGTAGCTCATCACTCGTAGCTCGTCACTCCTTCACCCGATACACCGTGATGCATCCGTCGGGACATACGGTCGCACAAGCGGCACATCCTATGCAGATGTCTTCTTTCACTTCGCGGGCAAAGTGGTAGCCCTTCTTGTTCACTTCCTTGCTTGTCAGCTCCAGTACGTCCAACGGGCAGGCCACCACACACAGGTTGCAGCCCTTGCACCGCTCGGTATCTACTACTGTAGCTCCTTTGATTTTTGCCATATTATGATAATTATGAATTATAAGTTTGCGGACACACAATTTACCTACTGGTTATACATATCCTTGTTGTAGAAATCCAGTATATCCATCAGCATGCGGTGTGCCTCTTTGGCCGGACTTTCCGGGTTCAGGCTCATGGCCTCGAGGTAGTTGTTTAGTGCCTGTTGCCAATTGCCTTTCTTTCGGTAGAGGTTTCCCCGAAGATAATAAAGTTCATCATCAGCAGTGTTTTCTTGGGCAATGATTTCATCCAACAGTCTGATGGCTTCCGTATGATTCCCGTTGTTGATGAGTTCCTTTATCTCTTTTTTGTTGTCCGTCATTTTTTTTATGTCGTTGTAGTTTGTTCGAAGGAGACTGTTATTTCATCATGCTTTTGATGGCTTTGCGGCTGATGAATATCTCCAGATTTTCGAAAAGTTCTTCAACCCTGTCCACAGTCTTTCGGCGGAACTTTCCGCTCATACGCGAGAGCTTTGTCCCTTTTTTGTTGAGTGCCCATTCATCGGTAATCCACTCTTCTGCCTTGTAG
Source organism: uncultured Bacteroides sp. (assembly GCA_964614555.1). Taxonomy (GTDB): domain Bacteria; phylum Bacteroidota; class Bacteroidia; order Bacteroidales; family Bacteroidaceae; genus Phocaeicola_A. The sequence continues at coordinate 2,061 of CAZTPB010000040.1, read as the reverse complement.
CGTTCTCCACCTTCACGCTCTTCTTCATACCAGTAGCGGATGTCGAAGAGGCGGGCGATACACTTGTTTTGGTAGCAGATGATGTTTACCTTATAATACATGCGTGTACGGTCGAGCGACAGGGCGCGATTGGTGAATACCAGCCACTCTTCTCCTCCTGCAGTCACTTCGTGTGCCTCCGGATCCTCAACAATCAGTTTGTGGTTGGGCATTCCCTCTACCGGTTGATAGTTCTCATTGGCCCACTCTTTGACTATGCCGTACATGGCTTCTGCCGATAGGGGGGCTTCGATGGTCTTGGTGAAAATTACTCTGCCGTTCTCTACAGGTACGGCTCCCGCGAGGTACTTCTCGTCTTTCTTCTCTTGTGCCATGGCTACCCAAGGGAGCATGAGCAGCATAAACAGAATTTTTCTCATATTAATCAGTTTTTTCTCTTCGTTGTTCTAATAATGAGCAAATTAAACTAATTTTTTCCACCCCTCCAAGCCTTTTCCTGTTATTTTATATGTTTTTAAAAGAATGTCGTCTTGTGTGTAAAGGATTTCGTTGTTGTTCTTCAGACTATTGATAATGCCCAATGGCAGTAACTGGGCATAAAGTCCGCCCCTATCTTTATTTAAGGCTGTAATTATTGACATACGATATAGGCAAGATATTTGTCAATCAGATGCTCTAGTGGGAGGTCACCTCTGTTGAAACGCTCGGCGTCCAAGCGGAGAATGCGTTCGCGGATAGGGATACCTTTGTATGTGGTGGTTAAATAGGAGTTGCTGTCTTCTTCCACTATTCTTGTTTCTGATAAAAGGCTTGTCAGTTGGAATCTTTGGCCTCCATAACAGATTGAATAACTGGGACGTTTGGCCCCTGGAAAGTCCTCGCGTAATATTCCTTTCTTTACGAGGTCTTGAATGTCTCGGTTGGCGGTGTCAGACGAACATTTGTTCAGGTCGGCCCAGTTCTTCGATGTAATTTTTGCTTCATAGCCATCAAGGAACAGATTGAGCGTATAGTTCTGTCGTGGAGATATGGGTATGTGGGCTGCGTTCATCCAAAAGAAACTTTTGTTGAGCACTGTGCTGACCATCGTATCGGCTTCTTTGATAGAATTGGAAAGAGTTTGAAGATACCATACAAGCCATTCGGTGATGTCTCCGTTGCCATGTTGGGTGCGTTCCAGTGTGTCGTAGTAGTGGTTCTTGTCTCGGTTTATTTCAGATGAAATATTGTAGAAACGGAATTTGCTCTTGTCACTTCGTGCCAGAAATATGTCGCCCAAAATGCGTGCCAGTCGTCCATTTCCGTCTTCAAACGGGTGGATGGAGACAAACCACAAATGTGCGATGGCTGAACGGATAACGGGGGAGATGGGGCAAGCATCGTTGAACCAGTTGATGAAATGATTCATTTCTTCCTCTACCCGTTCGGGAGGAGGAGCTATATAGTGTACGCGTTCCCTACCGAGGAATCCTGACACGATATGTTCTTCGTGTGTGCGATATTTTCCTACCTCTATTTGGGAACCTTCGCTATATCCTGTGGGAAAAAAACTGGCTTGCCATGCACAAAGCTGCTCTTTGGTCAGTGGGCGGTCAAAATGCTCTATCGCATCAATCATGACAGCTACAACCGCATCAATGTAGCGGGAAGAAGCGACTTTCTTCACATCTTCTATTCCCAATCTACGGGCTATTGAAGAACGCACTTCGTCTGCATTGAGTCTCACTCCTTCAATTTCGGATGAGAATACCACATCTCGTGTCAGATTTTCGGCCATAGCACGAAGCTGACTTTCGAATCCAAGTCCGCTCAGTCGCCCGTATAATCTGCCCTGCTCGCGTGTCACTTCGTCCAAAAGTAGGGCCACCGTATCGTTGTCCCAACGGAATGCTGTCCAATTGTTATGCTCGTGTATAAACATATTCTTTTCAGGTTTTGCAGCATATTTCAATAAATAATGCCGCATATTTTGCGGCAAAATTGTGAATAAAATGCCGCATATCCAAGAAAAAACTGAAAAAAGTTACTTCATACAAGCTATTTATTGTCTGCTGCTGTAGA
>CAZTPB010000039.1:0-13990 GCA_964614555.1 uncultured Bacteroides sp. | reverse complement strand
TTAAGAAAACTCTGCCACCCCCTCAATCACATCTTCCAACGGAGCTGTAGAATCAGCTCCTCGCGATGCGGGGCGTTGATAAGTTCGGTGCCTGTACCGATAGTGGACTGATTGAGATAACAGGTATGTGAGATTTTAACAAGGGCTGTTAACAACTTGTTGATATCCCAGTGAATTGTACCGCTACCGTGCCATCCGTGTCCATGCAGAAACTGATAGGAGTAACGGTATAACAGGCCACGCTCATAGGTGCTGATACGTGTGTCGTAGTCGTCTGTATAGAAGTAACAGACATTGGAATACAGTGAAATAGGAGATTCGGGAGGTTGCCAAGCCAGTCGTCCGGTAAGCATGACTCCTTGCTTGAAGGACTTGAGTTTCTGGCTGCAGTTGTAATCAACAAGGGCTGTTAATTGCAAACGATGATTCGGTGAATAAGTATGTTGATAACGTATCCGATGAGTAAGGTGTGTCACCAGATATTTCTTTCCAGCACTTGATTCATAGTCACATTCACGCATCTTCAACCGATAGCGAAGAGTGCTTTTGTGCTGTGTATTATGACTATAGGCGGCCTGCACCATGGCTTCACCGCTGAAAGACGAGGCTGAAACCTGGTATTTCAACCATGGGAAATAGACAAAATCCATATAGCCGGAAAGATGCCACCTCTGCCAAGGTATGCCCTCCACACCGACATACAGGCCACACTCATTGCGTATATCGCTATTTTCAGAGAAAGAATTGGCATAAAGCGCCCAATAGTCCCGCGCATAATACCGTTGGACCAATGTAAAGAACCAATCATCCCACGCCCGTAGTTGTACCCGGTTCAAGGTTGCCCATCCCCCATTGCCACTGAAAGCCGTCTCACCCGAAAAGTTCAATTTGTAGGAATTATACATATAATCGGCTCCCATCGTGAAAAAATGTTTTCCGCGCGGATAGTAACGTTTATAGGTTTGTGCCGCAGGATTCAACAGGGTGTTGAAGGAGTTATAAACAGCTGTCAATCCGATGTTGAAAGCTCCACTCCGATAAGATAAGTTGCCCCCATACAATGTATTGGCTACATTCCCACGCTTGGAATACTCCAATGGGGTGCGATGCTTTCCATCGGTTTTCAACGATGTTATCAACAGGTTATCATCCAAGTTGGCATCCTGTCTGTGTGATGAAAAAAAGGCAGTGGCCTCCATCTTGCCCAACTGACAGGTGGCAGCTACTCCACGGAACGCATTGTACTCACTGACAGACGAGTGCTTTTTTATCCCCCTTCCACCCCAACCTAACGAAGAAAGAACAGCTGTTTTTCCCAAACTGAAATCGGTATTCATAACCAAACCCTGCCCGAAACGGAGCCGGTAGTTTCCGACAGCCAACGACTTAAGGCGGCCTATGTTACTCAACAAGAGATAGACGGAATGGTAATCGTAGGTACGTGTGCCGTGAGAGAAGAAAGGCTCTCCGGCATCCTGCTCCAATACGAAACCCGCCTGGACTTTATCGGTACAACGAAAATTGTAGCGTAAAGAGTGGTGCAACATTCCGCCCAAATAACGACGATTGGGGTAACGCTTCAAAGTACTTTCGGAAAAATCCCCATAACCGGCCTTCTCGTAAAAAGGAATCTCCATACTTGCCACGGCTTCGTGTTTCCCACGACTCCATAATCTTTTCCACTGTCCTGTCTGCACTGTATCCTTTTCCACCTTTTCCACACAGACAAAATGGCGGAGCAGCTGCCGGGTGTCGTAGTCAATCCCCTCTACCAACATCAGTTCTCCGACCGTCTCCATTGAACCATACGCCTGTATATAGGACAATATCTGTTTTGCCTGCAATGCAGAAAGAAAAGGCAGACGCTCCAGTTCCTCTTGAGTGACAGTGTTGAGATTCAACGGATGAAGGTACAAATCATGGAGGGTCTCATAAAGATGCTCCAAGGCGGACGTTTCCTCCTCTTCGTGCGCATCTTCAAGCAACCTTTCATACAATTGTTCCCAATCTTCCTGCGCCACGAGACCAATGGGGAAAAAGAACAAGAAAAGGAGAAAAGGCAATGAAAAGAATCTGCCTGTGCTATAACTATCCTTTATACGCATCGTCTGTAACAGTTTGGCGGCAGTCGTCCAACAATGTGCGAACGTCTTTGAGCAACAGAGGATGCTCCAAATCCGGGGCAATGGCAGCCAAAGGCTCCAACACGAACTGCCGCAAATGCAGGAGCGGATGGGGCAACTGCAACCGCTCGTGACGCATAACCAAACGATCGTAAAAGAGCAAATCAATATCTATCAGGCGGTCGGCATATCGGCCGTTGGAGGTTTTCTGCTTGCGCCCCAAATCCCTCTCTATCTGCTGGGTGGCATCCAACAGAGCAAGGGGAGACAGACCGGTACGCACCTCTACGACAGCATTGAGGAAACTGTTGGCAGACTGGAATCCCCAAGGCTCTGTAGCATAAAAAGCAGATTGGGAGCTAATCCTCCCAATCTGCTTTTCTATCCGCTGTATGGCTGCCTGCAGATTCTCCTCCTTATTCCCCAAATTGGTTCCGAGCGAGAGATAGACAGTGTGTTCCATCAGCTTTTATTTATTGATAATCAGCATGGCATCTCCATAGGTACCAAAACGGTACTCCTCCTTGACAGCCTGCTGGTAGGCTTCCATTATCAGCTCGTATCCACCGAAAGCCGCAACCATCATCAACAAGGTGGAAAAAGGCATATGGAAATTGGAAACCATGCTGGTAGCCACATTGAATTCATAAGGAGGAAATATGAACTTATTGGTCCAACCCTCAAATTCCTTCAGATTGCCATCGGTACCCGCGGCTGTTTCCAAAGCACGCATGGTAGTGGTGCCAATAGCACAAACTTCGTGACCACCTCTTTTGGCTGTATTCACATGCTCACAGGCTTCACGCTCCACGAACATCTGTTCGCTGTCTGTCTTATGCTTGGTCAGATCCTCCACATCAATATCACGGAAGTTTCCCAATCCTGCATGAAGTGTGACAAAAGCCCTATCTACACCTTTTATTTCCATACGCTTGAGAAGTTCCCTGCTGAAATGAAGGCCTGCAGTAGGTGCCGTGACGGCTCCCTCATTCCGCGCAAAAAGTGTCTGGAAACGTTCAGCGTCGTCTTCTTCTACCGGACGTTTGATAAACGATGGCAGCGGAGCCTCACCCAACGCATAAAGAGACTGTTTGAACTCCTCATGAGGCCCATCGTACAAGAAGCGCAACGTACGTCCGCGCGAAGTGGTATTGTCTATCACTTCAGCCACCATAGAATCGTCTTCACCAAAATAAAGTTTGTTCCCTATACGTATTTTACGGGCCGGATCCACCAGCACATCCCACAAACGGAACTCTTCGTTCAGCTCACGCAACAAAAAAACTTCGATGCGTGCCCCTGTTTTCTCTTTGTTGCCATAGAGACGTGCGGGAAAGACCTTGGTATCATTGAAAACGAAAACATCCTTCTCGTCAAAATAATCCAAAATCTCTTTGAATGTACGGTGCTCAATGCTACCCGCCTTTTTATTAACAACCATCAGACGCGATTCGTCGCGATGAACGGTCGGATGTTGAGCTATCAGCTCTTCGGGAAGTTTGAATTTGAATTGTGAGAGTTTCATAATCCTAATTATTATATTTTATTTTTGTTCCTGTTCATTCTGTTGTGTTATCTCTTGGCGTTCAAGCCATGCCGGAAACTCGTCCAAACTGAGACAGTCTTCTATGCGCACATTCCCGACCCTGGTCCTGCAGAGTCCGATCAAATGCGCCCCGCTTTGCAATGCCTGCCCGATGTCGCGTGCCAAGGCACGGATGTAAGTGCCTTTACTGCAGACCACCCTGATTTTGACAACCATTTCCGCCAAATCGCAATCCAACAGTTCTATTTCATCAATGACCAACGTCTTGGCTTTCAGCTCCACCTCTTCTCCCTTACGAGCCAAATCATAAGCCCGCTTGCCATCCACCTTGCAGGCCGAGAAAGCCGGAGGCACCTGTTCAATGGTACCCACAAACGAGGACAGCACCTCTTCCACCATCGGGCGAGTAATGTGCACCGTGGGATAGGTAGCATCGATCTCCTTTTCCAAATCGAAAGACGGGGTAGTGGCTCCCAACTTCAGAGTAGCGACATACTCTTTGGTATGACGCTGAAACTCTTCAATGCGCTTGGTGGCACGCCCGGTACAGACAATCATCACCCCTGTAGCCAAAGGGTCGAGCGTGCCGGCATGTCCGACCTTCATCTTTTTGATGCCCAACTTACGACAAAGGTGGTAACGCGCTTTGCCAACGACCGCAAATGAAGTCAGCCGTAACGGCTTGTTGAAACAAAGGACTTCTCCGGCAATGAAATCCATCATATGATCTCCAAACTATGCCCCGTCATCCAAAGGACAAGGATGATAGCTCCGACTATAATACGATACCAACCGAAAGCCTTAAAGCCATATTTGGTGACGAAACTGATGAAAAACTTGATGGCCAATAGAGCCACAATAAAAGCCACAATATTGCCCACAACGAGCGCAGAGAGGTTATCCATAATAATGTCTGTACCCCCCTCTTTCAACAACTTATAAACTTTATAGACCGTTGCTCCAAGCATGGTGGGAACAGCCAAAAAGAAGGAGAATTCAGCAGCAGCCTTTCGGGTCATGCGCTGCGCCATACCACCTACAATAGTAGCCATGGAACGCGACACACCCGGTATCATGGAGATGCACTGAAAAAGACCAACCATGAATGCACGCTTTTCGGTAAACTCTGTCTGTTCGCTCCCTTTATTGAATATGCGGTCGCAGAAGAGCATGAAGACACCACCAACGACAAGCATAACGGCCACGACTTCCACCCGCTCCAACATGGCATCTATCGCATCGCTGAACAATAGCCCCAACACTGCAGCAGGAATAAAGGCCACAAACAACTTCCAATAGAAATCAAATGTGTGCAGGAAACGGCGTAAACCCGATGTCCCTTCAGGAACAGGAGTCCGATTGAGCTGGAAAAAACGCTTCCAATAGAGACATACCACGGAAAGGATGGCACCGAACTGAATGATGAAGGTGAAGGCTTTGACAAAAGGAGTGCTTTCTACCCCCAAGAGGTTTTGGGCAATAATCATATGACCCGTTGAAGAAACAGGAAGAAACTCTGTCAGCCCTTCCACAATGGCGATTATAACAGTCTGTAATGTATCCATCCGGGTCATTTCTGATAGGTTGTCGTTTCGTCTTCAAGCTTTTTCTTCGGATTACTCAGGATGGCATATATCATAAAAATGAATCCGAAGAAACATACGGCCGGAGCCACCTTAATACGGCGTACACTGAAAATGTCAGGCTCAAAAGCAGTCTCTGTCGAACCGGGACCGGTCATCAACAGAAAGCCGATAATAATAATAGCCATACCAATAGCCAACAAGACGAAATTCCTTTTTCCAAAAGCTAAATTTTCTTTGTCCATAAGTTTTAAATGTCCTTATTGTGATACAATTGTTTTTCTCTTATTATTGATATACTCTATACGTAATAGAGCGTTTCTGACTTCATGCGCAAATAGCGATTGATGGAAATATAAGCACACAACAACGTGATAGCCACACCTGACAACAGTACGGTACACATCACCGTCAGCATCGTACGTGTAGTAATAATATCAATCAATTCAGGCTCATATTTCACCAACCAATACCCTCCGGTCATCAGTAAGCCGTCAGCACAGAGTGCGGAAATGAGGCCCACCCATAAATTCCGAACCAAAAAAGGTCTGCGAATAAAATTCCAATCGGCTCCCACCAGTTTCATTGTGTGTATGAGGAAACGCTTGGCGTAGATAGTCAGCCGGATGGTATTGTTTATCAATGAAAATGAAATGATGGTCAGCAATGCAGCCAATGTCAGCAGTACAAAACTGATTTTGCGCACATTATTGTTGACCGCATCAATCAACTCCTCGGGATAGACAATCTCCACCACTTTCGCCTTTTGCATGATGGCCTTTTCTATCCAAACAATACTGTCGGCATTGGCATAATCCGACTGGAGGTTGATTTCAATGGAAGCTGTAAACGGATTGTGCCCTACAAATTCTTGAGGATTGGTCCCCATGGCTTCTGTCTCCTCGCGCAAAGCCTGCTCCTTGGAGATATAAGCCGTTGACTTCACGTACGGCTCAGCCTCTAAACTTTTCTGGAATTTCAAGATGTCCGCTTCACGCATATCATCGCTCAACAAAGCTGAAAAACTGATATTCTCACGCACATAGACAGACAAATTGCTGGCCGACTGTACAAAGAAGACGACCATCCCCAACAGTAAAAGCACCATTGTGGTGCTAATACAAGAGGTGACAAATTGCATATCAAATCGTGAACGCTGTCTCGCGAATGTATTCATTGCAATAAAGAAACAATACACCTAAATTTGATGCAAAATAACAAATTATTCACTGATTTCACTATACCCATTAGGGATATTTAACTCAAAAAACAGTTAAAGAGGCTCCAAATGCTTTCTTTTTGATGGAAATGTTGCAGTTTCTGAAAAGTTTGTCTATATTTGCCCATTCAAACTTCATGTTTCATCGTATTCATTAATAGAAAATATGACTTTTACAGAATTGGGTAAACCCATTTTCGAGCAGGCTATAGCTGATTATCATGTGAATGATTGTGTGGATACCCCCATACAAAATCCTTACCCATTGAAGAGTATCGAATACTATCTCTATCTGAAAAACTGGATAGACACCGTCCAGTGGCACTTTGAAGATATTATTCGCGACCCACAAATCAATCCTGCCGAAGCCTTGGTACTCAAACGCCGTATCGACAAAAGCAATCAAGACCGTACAGATCTGGTGGAACTGATTGACAGCTATTTCCTTGACAAGTACAAAGATATTGTACCTAAAGCTAACGCCACAATAAATACAGAGAGTCCGGCATGGGCCATTGACCGGCTTTCGATTTTGGCTTTGAAGATTTACCATATGCGTCAGGAAACGGAACGTGCAGACACAACAGATGAGCACCGGACTGTTTGTCAGGCAAAACTGAATGTATTGCTCGAACAACAGAAAGATTTATCCGAAGCCATTGACCAACTGATAGACGATATAGAAGCCGGCCGTAAATACATGAAGGTGTACAAACAGATGAAGATGTACAACGACCCGTCATTGAATCCTGTGCTTTACGGCGGCAAGTGATGTCATTCTTGTAGATAGTCATCCAAGAAAAAGAGATTATGCATATTCTTGCCATCCGCTTTTCCGCCTTTGGCGATGTGGCCATGACGGTTCCCGTCTTATGGTCAGTAGCCAAACAATATCCCCAACACCAATTTACAGTGTTGAGCAGGGAGTCCATGAAACCGTTGTTTTTACAGATGCCTGAGAATGTCATTTTCCGAGGAGTCAATCTGAAGCAGGCAGAATACAAAGGGGTAGGCGGTATGTGGCGGCTGGCAGGAGAACTGCTCAAAGAGAATCATTTTGATGCTGTAGCCGACCTTCACGATGTCTTGCGCAGCCAGTTGCTCCGCCTTTTCTTCCGCTTAAGGGGAGTCACTTGTACGCACATCAACAAAGGCAAAGCCGACAAACGACGGCTGACACGCCCACGTCAAAAAGTCATGCGACAACTGCCGACTTCCTTTGAACGTTATTGCGACGTTTTCGCCCAATTGGGACTTCCCGTACAAATGGATTTCACTTCAATCTATACAACCGGGGGGAAAGGAGATTTTTCATGCATAGCATCTGCTGTCCCTGTCCGTCAGCCTGATGAAAAATGGATAGGTATAGCTCCCTTTGCTGCCCACCAAGGCAAAATCTACCCATTGGAAATGATGGAACAGGTGATAGTCGGACTCGGACGCTGCGAAGGCATACGCATATTTCTCTTTGGTGCCGGCGAACAGGAAGAAAACGTCCTCTCCGATTGGGCATCCCGATATCCGTGGACTACCCGCCCCAAGGGATTACGTATGGAAAAAGAACTGATATTGATGAGCCATCTTGACTTGATGGTCTCTATGGATTCGGCCAATATGCATCTGGCCTCCTTGGTAAACACTCCTGTACTTTCCATTTGGGGGGCCACTCATCCTTATTGTGGTTTTATGGGCTATGGGCAGTCAGAAGACAACGCGCTACAAGTTCACGACCTGAACTGCCGACCTTGTTCCACCTTTGGCAACAAGCCCTGCTTGCGTGGCGATTATGCCTGCCTCCGGAACATCAGCCCCGAAATGGTCATACAGCACATTTTTTCATTGCTTGCCTGACAAATCCTCCTATCCCTCCTGGTAATTATATACAACCTGATGAATCATACGCTTCACCGATTCAAAATCAGCAGTTTCGTCTAATGCCCCATAAGCCATAAGAAGCATAGGAAAAGGAGGGTCTTCAGGACGGTAAGGAGGTTGCAGATAGTCATGCTGCCAAAGCAAGAAGCCTTGGCGCTGATAGAAGGCTATCCGCCGCCGGGCCATCTCCTCTACAGGGCATTCGACTTCCAGGACAAGGGGACAATCCAAATAAGTTTTCAAATATTCCAACACCTCATGCCCATATCCCCGGTTACGCATCTTTGGAAGAATGGCAAAATGCTCAATGTAACAAAACGCTCCCATATCCCAATAGGTAACAAGACCTAATGGTACGCCATCATTAGCTATCAAATTATTATGAAAGTGCGATTCATGTATCGTGAGAAAACGGAAATCCGCCAACTCACGATACTCTTCTTTAGGAAATGCCTGAATCAACAACTTTTCTATGAAATGATAATCATCCGTCCCGGTAGTGTTGATGCGGTATATTTCCAAACTCATTACATCTTATTCTTCGTATCACTTCACTTGAATCTTCAATTTACCCGCTTTTACGCCGCTTGACGTTGCTGTCAGTGTCACCTCACCAGCCTGTTCACCAGCCTGCACAATGACGGTGAGCTGTCCGCTGAAAGCTTTCATGCGAGGCAGATGAAACGGTTGCAGATTGGTGGCATCACCATTGGCTGTAGCGCGGAAAGAGCCTGCCCCCTTGACACTAAACTTCACTTCGCGATTATCCATAGGGCAGAGGTTGCCATCCTTATCTACCACACGCACGGTGACATAAGCCAAATCTTTTCCATCGGCCTGCAAGGTGTCGTGCCGGGTGACAAGTTCCAGATGGTGTGGAGCGCCGGCCGTGCGAAGGACTTTCTCAGCGGCTTGATTGCCATTGGCATCATAAGCCACCACACGAATTTCGCCTGGTTCATAAACAGCATCCATCCACATCAGACGGTAACGCTTCAGCACCTCGGGATCGTAAATTTTCCCTTTGGCCACGGGTGCATCTGTCACCTTGCGCTGACGACCATAGCTCTTGCCGTTAATAAAAAGTTCGGCCTCCGGATAATCGGTATAGACAAAGACTGGAGTTACCTCCCCTTCGCGTCCCTCCCAATTCCAGTGAGGCAAAATGTGCAGAGTATGTTCTTCGGTATTCCATACACTTTTATAGAGGTAATAGCGATCTTTAGGAATCGAAGCAAGGTCAATGATACCGAACATTGAACTATGGTTGGGCCAAGCATCTGTATCATAAGGAGAAGGTTCGCCCAAATAATCAAAGCCTGTCCAAACAAACTGCCCCATGGTCCACTCATGGTCATCAGCAAGGGCAAAATCAACGTCGGGCACATTGCTCCAACTGCAATATTCCACATCATAAGCACTACACTGGTTGTCATCATAAACGGCCTGTGGTTTCAGTTCTACGGGAAACTTATAGACACCGCGCGAACTGACCGTCGAAGCCGTCTCACTGCCTAACACCACTCCTTGCGGCAATTTTTCATACCCCTCCATATAGCGATGGGTACGATAATTCAATCCCACAACATCAAGCACAGCTGCGAAACCATTCTTCAGGACACACGATACCTGATCCATGCCACAAGTTACAGGTCTGGTAGGATCTTCACGGTGACAGATATTCTGCAAGAACGAAGCTACTTTTGCACCCTGAGAACTGCATTGGGTAGGCACCTCGTTGCCTATGCTCCACATCACCACACTCGGATGATTACGATAATTATGCAGCATATTTATCATGTCGCGTTCAGCCCATTCTTTAAAATAACGGTGATATCCATTGGCACATTTGGCCACATCCCATTCGTCAAAAGGCTCCACCATCACCATCAATCCCATTTCATCGCACAATTCCACCAACTCAGGTGCCGGCATATTATGCGCTGTACGAATGGCATCGCATCCCATCTCCTTCAACAGTTCCAATTGATGGCGCAGAGCTTTCACGTTGATGGCTGCCCCCAAAGGTCCCAAATCGTGGTGGTTGCACACTCCTTTAAATTTCCTACGTTGTCCGTTCAAGTAGAAACCTTTCTCAGCCACAACCTCCACTGTACGTATTCCAAAACGTGTCTCATAACGATCTACCTCTTTGCCACTGACACTTACGGTAGTGACAGCCGTATAGAGTGTGGGGGTTTCAGGTGTCCACAATTGCGGATTTCCCACCAATATACTTTGGTCAACTACAACCGTGTCGGCAGAAGCTTTGAACGAATTGCTCTTGCCGCCGACCCGTTGGCTATCTTTATCATATAAAGTAGTAGTCACTGTCAGTTCTTCTCCCTTTCGTGTAACCACGTTGGTACGTTGGCGCACAGTAGCAAACTCTTCCTCCACATGAGGAGTAGTCAGATAAGTTCCCCATACGGGAATATGCGTATTTGCCGTCGTAATGAGATGGACATGCCGATAAAGGCCGGCCCCCGGATACCAACGGGAGGACTGCTCACGATTTTCCAAACGAACGGCCAAGAGATTGTCTGCACCGTCTTCATTGAGCAATCCCGTCACGTCACAATGAAACGAGTTGTATCCGCAAGGCCAAAAAACAGCCTCCTTACCATTGACATAAACACGGGCTTCGCTCATGGCTCCGTCAAAAAGCAGCGTCACACGATTACTCTCTCTGGAAAATTCAGGTACAGAAAAATGGGTACGATACCACCCCACACCGGTATAAGGCAATCCTCCCGAGCGCCCCGTCTTCCATGTTGCCACTTTCTCACCATTCTGTGTGACCGCCACTTTCTGCAAATCATGCTTTCGGTCGAAGGGGCCATAAATGGCCCAGTCGTGCGGCACTGTAACCTGTTCCCATTCCTTATCATCGTAATCAGCATTCATCGCTATCGGAACATCCTGATGAATAAATGTCCATCCTTTTTCCAATGAAGTTTCGGTGCGTTGCGCACCTACGGGGAGTATTCCCCAAGCCAACACGGTCGCCAGCAATGCGAAGTTTCTCATGAAATATTCAGTGTTTATTATCAATTTGCATTCTTTTATGGGACAAATATAAGGATATTCCCCGGTTCTGCAAAGTCTTTCCCCCAAAAAAGAAAAGTTTCTGGCTTTTTATTTGGCAGTTTCACAAAACTGCCTTATCTTTGCACCGCTTTTTAACAGAAAGCACCCTGATGTTTGGACTATGGTGTAATGGTAACACAACAGGTTTTGGTTCTGTTTTTCCAGGTTCGAATCCTGGTAGTCCAACATGAATAAGAGGAATCTTGCCGCAAACAGGATTCCTCTTGTTTTTATAGCAATGAATCGTCACAACTCCTATTCCACATAGGAAATCTCATAATTTTCTCCAAAATCCTTTGCCAAGTTCTTAAAAACCTCTAATTTTGCAGCCGTTTAGGTATTATTAGGTATTAGTTTAAGGTAAAACACAACAGAAATGAAAGGTTTTGTATTCAAGCCTGCCCTCTTCACCTCCCTCAAGGGATACAGGAAAGAGACATTCATGGCAGACCTGATGGCCGGTATCATTGTAGGTATAGTAGCCCTGCCATTGGCCATCGCATTCGGTATCGCTTCCGGGGTATCACCCGAGAAAGGAATCATAACAGCCATTGTAGCCGGATTCGCCATATCGGCTTTCGGAGGCAGCAAAGTACAGATAGGCGGTCCTACGGGTGCCTTTATCGTCATCATCTACGGTATTATACAGCAATATGGTCTGGAAGGGCTGACAATCGCCACCATTTTGGCCGGTGCATTCCTTATTCTGCTGGGAGTCTTTCATCTGGGCACCATCATCAAGTATATACCCTATCCCATTGTGGTGGGATTCACCAGTGGTATCGCCTTGACCATCTTCACCACCCAAATAAAGGATCTTTTCGGACTGACCATCGACAGTGTACCAGCCGATTTCATAGCCAAATGGGGAGTTTATGCCCAACACTTCCACACCATCGACTGGTGGTCGGCCGCCGTAGGCATAGGCAGTGTGATTATCATTGCCCTGACACCGAAACTCAGCAAAAAGGTTCCCGGCTCACTTATTGCCATCATCGTGATGACTGTTGCTGCCTATCTTTTGAAGATGTATGCCGGAGTAACTACCATCGAGACCATCGGCGACCGTTTCACCATAGACAGTACACTGCCCGAGGCTGAAATGCCGACCATGACTTGGGAAACCATCAAGCAACTCATTTCACCCGCTATCACTATTGCTGTATTGGGAGCCATCGAATCGCTGCTCTCGGCCACAGTTGCCGACGGTGTCACCAGCGACCATCACGACTCCAACCAAGAGTTGGTAGGACAGGGCATTGCCAACATACTTTCACCCATTTTCGGCGGCATCCCGGCAACAGGTGCCATAGCCCGCACCATGACCAATATCAACAATGGTGGTCGCACCGCCATTGCCGGTATCATCCACGCTGCCGTACTGCTGCTCATATTCCTGTTCCTCATGCCGTTGGCACAATACATCCCCATGGCTTGTCTGGCCGGAGTTCTGGTCATAGTGTCGTACAATATGAGCGGATGGCGTACCTTCAAACAGTTGCTGAAGAATCCGAAATCGGACATCACCGTGCTGATCATCACCTTCTTGCTCACTGTCATCTTCGACCTGACCATTGCCATTGAAGTGGGCCTGGTCATCGCCTGCCTGCTCTTCATGCGCCGCATGGCCGAAACCACTCAGGTATCCGTCATTACAGATGAAATAGACCCCAATACTGAAATTGACGTGCAACTGCACGAAGAACATCTCATCGTACCCGATGGAGTAGAGGTCTATGAAATCAACGGCCCTTATTTTTTCGGTATCGCTAACCGCTTTGAGGAAGTGATGCAACAGATGGGAGACCGTCCTACTGTACGTATCATCCGTATGCGCAGAGTTCCTTTCATCGACTCTACGGGCATACATAATCTGACCAACCTCTGCGAGATGTGCCAGCGCGACAATATACACGTCATACTTTCCGGTGTGAACGAAAAGGTACACCGAGTGTTGGAAAGAAGCCGTTTCTATGATCTTTTAGGCAAAGATAATATATGCCCCAACATCAATGTTGCTTTGGAGAAAGCCCAGGAAGTGCTTCACCGTGCTGAGCAAGTACACGATGAGGGAAATGGCCATGCCCGACCAACTCGATAGGACATCCCAAATGCTCCTCTATCCACGACGCACTGATGGTGCCGGTAGAGGGATGATAGTCTATTGTGGTATCTACACAGGCAATGGAACGGACGTTCTGCAACACAGTGCCGATGTCATGGCTTACCAGTACAATGGCACAACGTTTGTTCATATCGGCCAACAACCTATAAAGCTGTGACTCGGAACGCCGATCGAGATAGGTATCCGGCTCGTCAAGAATAAGCAACTCCGGATCGGACACTACTGCACGTGCCAACAAGGCGCGCTGCAGCTGTCCGCCGCTGAGCGAACCTATCGCACAACGTTCCATCCCCTCCAACCCCACTTCACGAACGACATGAGCCACACGTTCGTGCTGTTCACGGTTCAAACGGACAGAAAGTCCTGCCTGTGAAGCAAGCCCCGAGCAGACCGTGTCATAGACTGAAATAGGGAAACGACGGTCTATCC
>CAZTPB010000038.1:0-14048 GCA_964614555.1 uncultured Bacteroides sp. | reverse complement strand
GTAATACCCTTGGAACTATAGAGCTTTAGGAAAACAAACTATAGTTCCAATACCCTTGGGACTATAGTTCCGAGGAGATTGGAATAGTGGTTTATGCCTCTTTTATACATACATATACACAATATCAGACTTTCGCCTGACAGATTATTCGTTATATCGTCCTCAGAATGACAGAGATTGATGGGTAATGAATAGTTCATTCCTTTCATTGGCAGGCGAGCATCTCTTGCAGAACGCTAACGGCTGTCTCTACGGTGGGAACGTCTTTCATAATCATACTCCGTTTGCCTGCCTGTTCGCGCAGGTTGCACTGGCGGGGATAGCGCCCCATGTAGGTGATGACTTTGCCGAATGTGTCGCTCTGGTAATAGGGACTATCCGGATTGCTGACGAAGAAGAGGGTCATGCGACCGGCTTTCAGGAAAATCTTTTCTACACCAAGCCGCTTGCCCAACCGACGGAGCGGGACGATGCGCATCAGTTCCAGTCCTTCGGGAGGCACTTTGCCGAAACGGTCTTCAAGGCGTGCCTTGTATGCCTGCACATCTTTGTCAAGTTCCAGGCCGTCCAGCTCCCGATAGAGCAACATACGTTCGCTGCTGCTGGGGATGTATGCGTCTGGGAAAAGGAGTTCGAGGTCGCTTTCGATGTTGCATTCGGCCACGAAGTTCTCTCCACCTACCTGTTCGTCTCCCGCCTGCCGGGCCTCTTCGGCATAAAGGTCGGCAAATTCATCATTTTTCAGTTCATTGACGGCTTCGGCCAATATTTTCTGATAGGTCTCATAGCCAAGGTCGGCAATGAATCCGCTTTGCTCTGCTCCCAGCATATTGCCGGCTCCACGGATGTCGAGGTCTTGCATGGCAATGTGTATGCCGCTACCCAAATCGCTGAAGTTCTCTATGGCCTGCAAGCGGCGGCGTGCTTCGACGGTAAGCGAAGTCAACGGCGGGGCTATAAGGTAACAGAAGGCTTTCTTGTTGCTCCGCCCCACACGGCCACGCAACTGGTGCAAATCGCTCAGACCGAAGTTCTGTGCCTGGTTGATGATGATGGTGTTCACATTGGGGATGTCAATACCGCTTTCGATGATGGAAGTTGCTATCAGAATGTCGTAATCAAAGTTGACAAAGTCAAATATGACCTTCTCCAATTTCTCCGGCTCCATTTGTCCGTGTCCGGTACAGATGCGTGCATCCGGAATGTTGCGCTGTATCATGGCTGCCAGTTCGTTCAGATTCTGTATGCGGTTGTTGACGATGAACACCTGTCCGTTGCGGCTCATCTCAAAGTTGATGGCATCTACAAACACCTCTTCGCTAAAAGTATGTACCTCCGTCTGTATAGGATAGCGGTTGGGAGGCGGTGTCTGCATCACAGAGAGATCGCGTGCACCCATCAGTGAGAACTGCAAGGTGCGCGGTATCGGTGTAGCCGTCAGGGTGAGTGTATCCACATTCACCTTCAACTGGCGGAGTTTCTCTTTCACGGAGACACCGAACTTCTGCTCTTCATCGATTATCAGCAAACCAAGGTCCTTGAACTTCACATCCTTCCCGACCAACCGGTGAGTGCCCACAAGAATGTTCACCTCGCCCTCTTTCAGTTCTTTGAGAATGCGGCGCACATCTGCCGGCTTGCGTGCCCGGCTCAGATAATCCACACGGCAAGGAAAATTCTTCAAACGCTCCTTGAATGTCTGGAAATGCTGATAGGCCAATACGGTGGTAGGCACCAACACGGCTACCTGCTTGTTGTCCGTCACGGCCTTGAAAGCCGCACGTACAGCCACTTCCGTCTTACCGAAGCCCACATCGCCACATACCAACCTGTCCATCGGACGAGTACGTTCCATGTCTGCCTTGATGTCTTGCGTGGCTTTCAGCTGGTCTGGCGTGTCTTCGTAGAGGAAGCTGGCTTCCAATTCATGCTGCAAGAAACTGTCTGGACTGTAAGCAAACCCTTTTTCCTCTTTCCGGCGGGCATAGAGTTTGATGAGGTCGCGGGCTATGTCCTTTATCTTGGTCTTGGTTTTCTCCTTGATGCGCTCCCAAGCACCTGTCCCCAATTTGTTGAGCCGCGGGGGCTCTCCACTTTCCTTGCCCTTATATTTGGAAACTTTGTGAAGCGAATGAATGGAAACGAACACCACATCATCGTTCTGATAAAGCAGTTTGATGACTTCTTGGGTAGAATCGCCGTTAGGGATGCGCACCAGTCCGGCAAAGCGTCCGACACCGTGGTCAATGTGCACCACAAAGTCACCCGGCTCAAACTGTTGCAACTCTTTCAGCGAGAGAGCCACCTTTCCGCTACGTGCCTTGTCGCTACGGAGGTTGTATTTATGGAAACGATCGAATATCTGATGGTCGGTAAAGAAACAGCAACGCAGGGTGTTGTCGGCAAATCCTTCGTGGAGGGTATGGTTTACCGGTGTAAATACGATGTCTTCTCCCTGACCACTCTCTGCACGTTCGTCAAAGATGGCTTGCAAACGGGCTGTCTGCTTGGCACTGTCGGCCAATATATATAAGGTATAGCCTTGACGGAGATAACCGCCAAGTGCCTGTCCTGCCAAATCGAAATTCTTGTGGAAGATAGGTTGTGCCGTAATATCAAAAGACAGTTTGGCTTGCGGCTGTCCCGTCGGTTTGTGACCGAACTCCATCCGGCGGAAGCGCAGTGCCTTTTCCGTAAATACGGCTCCATCAATCAGTGAAGGAGGCACTAAGGGTTTTCCTGCCGACTCGCACTCCTGTGCCATGATGGCCTGACTGCTCATCGCTTCTCCGTGGATGACATCCAACCGGTCGTGTACCCACAAGAAATCCTTGAATGTGAGCAATGTGTCTTTGGGCAGGAAGTCGAGAAAAGATACGCTTTCCACACTTCCTGAGAGTTCGGGTACGATTGTTATCTGCTCCAGACGTTCGCGCGATAGCTGGCTCTCTACCTCAAACGTACGGATGCTATCGACCTCGTCGCCAAAGAAATCGATGCGATAGGGGTACTCCGAAGAATAGGAGAAGACATCCAAGATGCTGCCACGTACGGCAAACTGCCCCGGTTCATAGACGTAGTCTTCACGCACAAAGCCATAACCGCCCAACACCTCTTGCACAAACGTGGAACCTACCCGCTCGCCTGTCTGCAGGGAAAGCGTCTTGCCAGAAAGTTCTTTGCGGGAGACGACACGTTCGGCCAATGCCTCCGGAAAGGCCACGACGTGCAAAGGGGCATCTCTCCTTATCGTAGAAGATAGGCGCGACAATACCTCGGTGCGTAATATCTCATTGGCCGCATCACGCTGTCCGTATTTGATAGCCCGCCTGTAAGAAGAAGGAAAGAACAACACCCGCTCCTCACCCAACAGTTGCATCAGATCGTGATAGAAATAGCCGGCCTCTTCCTGGTCGTTCAACACATGAAGTACCGTATCCACTTCTTTCAGTCCGCTGAATACTACCGGAGCTGCCGAAGCAGACAAGCCTTCTACACAGATAGTCTTTACTGCCGTATCCCCGACCATCTTCTGCAAGGCTTTGGTGCCCGGGTGAGCAGCATATAGTTGTTGTATGTCCTGTATATCCATAGAGCCAATTTACGAGTTACGAGTGAATCTCTAAACCTCAAACCTTATTTTTCAGACATTGCACCACCAACACATCCTTGTAGTGCGGTGTCTCCCATCCGTCCGTTGCAGCGCTTCCTGCCAGCAGCCACTCCTTCAATAGCGCTTGCCCAATGAATCCGCAACCGGCGAACATCCGCAAACTGTTTTCGTTGTCTGCCGGAATGTAAGCATAGAGCTGGTGCAGATGAAGAAAGCCGAATGCATAGCGGCACAAAAGCGTCAGTGCACGCTTGCCTACCCCTTTCTGGCGGTATCCGACACGCACGGCCATACCTACTTCTGCCCTCCCGTGCAGAGGGTCGAAAGCTGTCAGGTCAGCCATCCCCAACACCTTGCCGTCGGCTTTATCTGTCACCATCAGCCTCAACTGGCGATCAGTATAAAGGTCGTTGGCTGATTGCTCCAGATATTGCCTGAGGAGGTGCCGTGAATAGGGCTGTGTCGTACATCCCACCTCCCATAGTTCCGGCATATTCTCTATCTCATACATCACCTCCAAGTCTTCCGGTTCAGGAGCGCGCAGGCGGATCATTTCATCTTCAAGCATCTTTTCATTGACAATTATTCATTCCTTCACTCCCTCATACACTCCCGTAGCCAGCACGATACGTCCCGACTCTGACGAATAAAGTCCCAATTGCATACGTACTCCATCCTTCCGCAAATGCTCACGCTGGATGAAGGCCAGGATTTCGGAGTAGCAGAAGCTGCCCGTGTCGAACACCACATGGGTAAACATCTCCTCCTGCTTTGCTTGCAGAATCTGCGCCAACGGCATGGTACGCTCTTCTTCTTCGTGCAGCCCCAACGGTATCAGGCGGCAATGCATTCCATACTGCTGACAGATTTGTTCCACTTCGTCGCACATCTCCGATATTCCTACCACCAACAGACGGTTGCGTGTGCTTTCTGTCTTTATCTCCAAACGCTTGCGTTGCCTGAAGAGGTATTCCACACCTCCCATCAGGCATACTCCCATGCGGATGAGCCAAGAGAGCCACCTGTGCCGTGCACCGAAATGTTTGTCGTAGAAAATAATCATGGCGTTGTAGAAGTTCTTCACATAGCGGAGTGAAGTTTTTTTGGTACTCTCCCCTTTATAATGGACGATGGAGCATGGCAGGTAATAGTTGCTGTACCCAGCCTGTAGCAGACGGTATGACAAGTCAATGTCCTCACCATACATGAAGAATGTCTCGTCAAGCAGCCCGATTTCATCCAGTGCCGCATGGCGCAACATCATACAGGCACCCGACACTATTTCAATGCGTGCAGCTTCGTTCTCGTCAAGATAGCGCATATAGTAGCGTCCCAACAAGCGCGATTTCGGAAAAAGGCTGCACAACCCTACCATCTTGCAAAAAGCTGTGAAGGGAGTAGGTACACCCCGACGGGACTCCCAAGCAAATCCTCCGTCGGCCTTCAGCATTCTCACTCCTACAGCACCTGCTGCCGGATGAGTGTCCATGAAAGCCACACATTCGTCGAACACTTCACCGCCCACCACCGTATCGGGATTGAGCAGCAGCACATATTCTCCCTTCGCTTCGCGGATAGCCTGATTGTTAGCTTTGGCAAATCCCACATTATCGCAGTTGGCAATGAAGCGCACTTGCGGAAACCGGTCCGTAAGTTCTTCCAACGAGCCGTCTGTCGAGGCATTATCCACTACGATGACCTCAGCATTCATCCCCGTCAGTGCACACTCCACCGAGTGCAGGCATTGGTGGAGATAAGCCTTCACATTATAGTTGACAATGACAACCGAAAGTTTCACTTCTCTTCCCATCCCAATTCATTTTTTACCTGCTTGGCTTCCGGCCAGCAAAACAATGCAGCCAACCCTCCCAACAGGGCACAAAGCCCACCGATGCTGCTCAGGGTCACATAATATACCGACAGGTTCACCAACGTCACCACCGTCAACATGCCCAAACGTATCTCGCTCCATCGGGCATACACCTTCAAGGCATGCGCTGTAGGCTGCTCAGGCATACGTCTGAGGATAGCCAGACTGAACATCTTCAATGAAAAGGGGATAAGTCCCAAAGCCAACAACACGCCCAACGTCTGCAACAGATAGCACATCTGTCCGTCGTGTGCCAATGTGCCCTCTTCCATCCATCCCAGTTCGTATGCAGCCAACAACACCAGCGCCAACACCCAAAACAAGCAGTACTCTCGCTTCAGGCGCTTCACAAGATTGTCTGTTTCCTTTTTCAATTCATCCATCTTTTCTCTATTATATATATAATAAGGTAGGATCTGTAATCATTTCACTCCTTGTAGCCCGCAACTTGCAGCCATTCACTTGAACGGCACTCTTGCCATGATGCTCCGTCCCAATGTCACCTCGTCCGTATATTCCAGTTCGTCTCCCACGGGAATGCCTTTCGCTATCGCCGTAATTTCAACTCCCGTGTGTGCCAGTTTACGGTAAATGTAGAATCCGGTGGTATCTCCTTCCATCGTGCTTCCCAATGCCAGAATCACCTCCTTCACTCCCTCGTTTTCAACCCTCGTCACCAAACTGTCTATCTGCAAGTCGGCAGGCCCCACTCCGTCCATGGGCGAAATCACTCCTCCAAGCACATGATAGAGCCCGCGAAACTGCTGGGTGTTCTCCACGGCCATCACATCACGGACTGTCTCTACCACACAGATAGTCGTACGGTCGCGCGAAGGGGTGGCACATATCTGGCACACATCGCTATCCGATATGTTGTGACAAACGCTGCAATATTTCACCTCACGCCGGAGTGTAATCAATGACCCGCCCAAACTCTCGGCCACCGAACGCTCTTGCCTAAGCAGATGCAGTACCAGCCGCATGGCTGTTTTCCGCCCAATACCTGGCAGCTTGGCAAACTCACTGACGGCTTTCTCCAACAGAGCCGAAGGATATTGTTGATTCATGCTTTTTTTGCTTTTGAAAAAATTGAGCCACAAAGGTATAAAAAAGCCGGCACACTACCAACCTTCTACGTAAAAACTTCCGATATTGGCCGACAAACGGCCATGGCATTCGTCAAGACACAGCCTCCTTTCCACACAGCCGGGCAAAGGCACACCATTTGCAATGCTCCTCTATGCCGGTGGGCAAAAAATCGATGTGCGGTGAAAATATCTCCTCCAACAATGCACGCAACCTCCCGGCATATTCGGCGGCATACGCACGAATATCCTCTACCGGTTCGCCATCCATCCTTATCTCAGGCGAATAGTCCGCCGAAGAGGATTTCTGGATGTAAAATACGCCCGGGATAACGGCTCTGTCCGCTTCTTGTGCCTTCAACAAAGCATAAAGGAATACTTGAAAGATGTGGTAGGGACGTTTTTTGTCCGTCGTGTCAAACAATTGTTCCACCGTCTTGGCCGTCTGCACCTTACTGCCCGTCTTATAGTCTATGATGCGGAGAGTGCCCTCTTTCTCGTCCATGCGGTCGATGTTGCCGCCCAAAGTGAGTGTCAGCGGGTCGGCACCCGGAGGAGTGAAACTGACAGTTGTCTCCACTTTGATTTCCCCGTCGCAGAAAGTAAAAGGGGTGTGGTCACGGTCACACACAAGCAGCTGGCGCAGATAGGTGAGAATGACTTCGCGGTTGAGCAGTTGCATGCCGCTATAATCCATCGTTACATCTTCTCCGATGTGGAAGAACTCTTCACGGAAAGCATCATCCACGACCTTGTCCAGCTTGGCACGGTTTTCGTTCTTCAACAACACCTCGATGTCTTCGCGGCGTACAAGTTTTCCGCGTGCGGTGAGCAGCCTTTTATAGACCATCTCGGCTGCTTTGTGGAAAATGTCTCCGAAGACCGAAGCTTCAATGTTTTCGTCCACCTCTTTCCGCTCACGGAGACCGTAAGCATAGTGGAGAGCGAACTTTTGCGGACAATCCATATAGGTGTTCAGTGCCGAGGGCGAAAGAATGCTTCCCGGA
This sequence comes from uncultured Bacteroides sp., assembly GCA_964614555.1. Classification (GTDB taxonomy): domain Bacteria; phylum Bacteroidota; class Bacteroidia; order Bacteroidales; family Bacteroidaceae; genus Phocaeicola_A. Next base: position 6,473 of record CAZTPB010000038.1, on the reverse strand, counting down.
GCCGTAAAGCGTCTGACCAGTCTCCGGCATACTTCTTCTGCAGGGAGGGGGGGCATCTCTTCGGATTGAGTAATACGTTGGGCTGGTGCAAGCACCTGACGTGTGAGTGTACGTCCTGCCCCACCCTCTACGAGGTATTGCACCATGAAGCGAGACATTTCTCCCCGGTTCATTCCATCGGTCGATGTGTTATACACCATCGTCACCCGTTCGGCACGCTGGATAAGGCGGTAGAAATAGTAGGCATAGACGGCATTCTTATGTTCGATGGTGGTCATGCCGAACGCTTTGCGCAGGTTGTAAGGGATGAATGAAGAATCTCCCTCAGCATGCGGCAGCTTGCCCTCATTGACCGACAGCATCAACAAATGGCGGAAGTCAAGGTTGCGTGTCTCCAGCACACCCATCACTTGCAAGCCGATGGCTGGTTCGCCATGGAAGGGGACGGAGAGGTTGCCCAACACTCCTCTAATCAAACGGCTGAAAACAGGAAGAGAGACATCCAACAATCCCTCCTCTAACAGACGGTTGAAGCGGTTGAGTTGCGTATAGCACCTGAAGAGTGCCTCCTGATGCAACTGCTCTTCAGGAAAAGCTGTAGTAGTGCCCGAAGCGGCAAACAATCCCCTCATAAGTTCTACAGCCTCCAACAATCGTTTGCAGAGTACAGCGGCATCACCGGCTCCCTCCGTAGGGAAGAGCCGGGTAAGCACATCACCGCATTGCAGCTCCGAAGCCAAAGGATAGAATCGGTTGTCTCTCACCAACGCTTTTTCCAGCGCATCTGCTTCGGGGGCAAGGCGGCGCACATAAGGGTGCTTCAGCAATACCGATGCCGTGCGGTAGGAGTAGCGCCCTGCAGCATTGTAGCCCGCAGTATAGAGTTCTATCAGCGCATCCAACAGGCCATGTACAGGTGTCTGTGTGAGGGGATACCCCATTGTGATATTGAGTGCCCTGACACCTTCTTCAGGCAGTGCATGAAGCACAGGCAGGAGCAAAGCCTCATTACAGAGTACCACAGCGGTTTCATTCTCTCGCGCGGTAATGTTCGCCGGCAACCAATCAGCCACATAGCGTGCCTGTGCATTCTCGGTCGAAGCCTCTATGTAAGTGACCTCCTTAGGTTGGCCGAAGTGACGGAAAAGCTCCGGGTCGGTCAGTTCGTTCGGGAAATCCTGCAAGTTGCGTCGGATGAATTCGCCCGCCTCGTGTGCCCGGTTCTCCACATAGTAGCGGTCATAGTCCCAATAAAACATTGCTTTTCCTGCCTTCTGCAATCCTGCAAAGAGCTTGCGCTCCACCTCATTGAGCACATTGAATCCCACAAACACATAGCGGTCATAAGGCAATCCGCTGAAGTCTGTTTCCTCAATAACCGCCCGATAGAGCTGTCCCTCATAGGCTATTTTCCGTTCGGCCAGTTCCTTCCGGAAACGGTGATAGACATTTCCCAACACATCCCACACCGATAGGAAACGTTCCTTCAGCTCCGTCTTCTTCTCTGGTGAGAAATTATCGAAAAAGAGCCTCAACGCCTCCTCTTGTTCAGCTGTCAAGAAAGAGTAGTCGTCCATCAGTTTCTTCAAATCGGCCAAGTTTCCGAACAGTTGGTCGGCATTCACCAAGTGCTTGTCCAAATCATCGAAGTCAGCTATAAGCAACTGCCCCCAAAAGTAGAAGTTGTCGAGCGTCTCCTGCACATTGTTGTCCTCGTTCCCATCGTGCGGGCAGGTCTCTTCACAGAAAATGCGGTAGAGAATACAGACCAACTCTACCGAGTCACCTACCCGCAAGACAGAGAGAGAGCGGAAAAGATCGCTGATTGTGAGGTAGGCGGGCGACCATACAGGCCGTTCACTCAGTTCGGCCAACCATTGGTTGAAGAAGAGTCCGGCACGCTTGTTGGGGAAGACCACCGCTGTCCGTGAAAGGTCTCCCCCTGTTTTTTCATAGAGGTCGCAGGCTACCGTCTTCAGGAAAGTATTCATTTTACCGTTTGTTTTTAATCATAGAATCCGTATTCAACATATTTCCTTTTTTTAGAATTGATTTTCTTTTATTACTCTACCACCTCTTCTATTCTTCCTGCATAGACATACCAAAGATAGCCTTCGACGGTGGGGAAGCCCATGTGGCGGAGCAGAGCCATATAGGTACGCACTTGCTCTGCATAGCCTGATGCTGGCTTGCCGAACTTGAAATCAACAACAATGACACGCGAACGGTCTGGGGTCATCATCACACGGTCAGGACGATGCACAAGGGTGACACCCGTCTGCTTGTCACGGCTGACGATGGAGCATTCATTGAAGAGTACCCATCCGGTAGCAAACCACTCGGATGCCTGCCGGTTGGCAAGGGCGCGATGCACGATACGGCGTATGCCTGCAGCTGTCAGGCGGGTAGAGAAGAGTCCGTCGGTCTCCATCTCTTGCAGGACTTGTTCCACATCGTCCGCCGTATGAATCTCCGAGAAAAGGCGGTGCAAGAGAGAACCTTGGCTGATATAAAGGTTCTGGTCAGCTTCTTCCGTCTCCTCACCGATGAAAAGCGACGAGGCATTTGATTGCCTGAACTCCAACGGGCGGTGATGGCTGACAAAGCTTACTGTCCGGCTCTCGGGACGTTGGAGCAGGATATTCGTCGAGGTATGCGAACGATTCTTTACCGAAGATGCACAAAGTTCTCCCTCTTCGTAGTCCTCTTCACCCGTCAGTCCCAACGTATCCCTTATCAGCGAAGAGATGTTATAGTTCTTCGTGTCGGTATTGCAGAAGACGATAAGGTTGGCCGTGGCGCGGGTGAATGCCACATAGAGGACATTGAGATTGTCCACCCACAACTCCAGCTGTTCGTTCAAGAAATCGGTGTGATAGATGGAGGTATCCATGAGCTTGCCGTTCTTGCCATAGTTGATGGGCAAGAGAGGAAATTCGGCATAAGGCATCTCGCTCGGAGAGCACCAGACGAGGTGATCGTTGCGGTCACTCTCCATAGCCCACGTAGCAAAAGGTATGAGCACGGTGTGAAACTCCAAGCCCTTGGACTTGTGGATGGTGAAGATTTGTACACCATCAAGGCTGCCTGCAGGAATGGTCTTCGAGCGGAGGTGTTCGTCCCAATAGGCAAGGAATTCGTCAAGGTCGGACGAATTGCCCCCAATATACTCCATGACGGCATCGAAGAAAGCCATCAGGTAGGCCTCTTCTCCCGAACGGCTATCCAATTGATATGCGGATACGAGACGTTCGAGCAGTTCGTAGAGAGGGAGAGCTTGCGGCATGAGTACTTGGCAGACCTCTTGCCAACAGATGCCGGAAGCATCAGCTAAAAGATGTTCGAGGCGCATACGGGCAATCGTGTCGTCTGGATGAGCCATATAGCGGAGTGTCTCTATCAGCGTAAGCACCGCCTGAGATGCATCAAGCCGGTAGGCTTCGTTGGAGACTACCGGCACATCATCGGAGAGGACAGATTTCAGAACATTGACTATCTGTGGAATATATTTATTCGTACGCACCAATATGGCAATATCGCCAGAACGCACACCTTCACCGATGAGACGCACTACCTCATCGGCCAAAGCCTGTATGATGGCCTCTCCTTTGAACTGTTCTTCTGTATCGTGTGGAAAAGCTATCTTGACGTAGCCCTTGCCCCCACCCTTTCCTTCGGGAAAAGCCTGCTCCACATCACTATAGGCACTTTGCAGGCGGACGCAATCTTCATGCTGTGTGTCACGGTATCGGCGGTTCAACACTTGACAGGCGGCAGTAAAAAAGTGATTGTTGAAGAGGATGATTCGCTCTTCACTCCGTCGGTTGACTGTGGGTTGCCGACCGATGCCGGCTATTGGGTATTTCCCGTCAAACTTTCCCTGCAACCCAACCAAGATACTCCAGTCACCACTCCGCCACCTGTAGATGGCCTGCTTGACATCGCCCACTATCAGGCTGTCAGCTCCCTGCGAAAGTCCCTCAAGCAGAAGCAGGCGGAAGTTTCGCCATTGCAGACGTGAAGTGTCCTGAAACTCATCTATCATCACGTGGCGGATGTTAGCCCCTATCTTTTCGAAAACGAAGGAAGAGTCTCCCTCCTGAATGAGGTCGGCCAACAAGATGTTCGTATTGGCCAACAGAAAGCGGTTATGCATCCGACACAACTCCTGTACCTCCTTGTCGATAGCGGCCAGCAAAGCCACTTTGTTGATATGTTGTAGCGACAGTTTGGCCGAGTGTACGGTATGCCTGATATTGGCACGCACAGTTTCTGCCCGCTGGAGCAGACTTTGCAGTTCGCCCACAAGGGCATCGGTCAGTGTGGGAGGATATTTTTTCTTGCGCCATGCAGAAGCATCCGTCAGGCAAGCCTCAATAGTCTTGCCACACAGTTTGTCGTCATCAAAGTCACCGTTCTTCAGTTTGACAAAATAGCCTCCGATAGTCTTTCCACCTTTCAAATCGGTGTAATCAAGTCCATTGTCTGCCAACAATTTGAAGAACTCATCGTGCATTTGTATAAAGGGCTTGGGAGCTTCGTCGAGGATTTTCTTCAGCCGTCCTTTATAGCCGGCAATGAAGCGTGGAGTCTCCAATTTGTCGTGTAGTTCCCTGCGGTGCTCCATAAAAAATTCGTTGAAGATATGCCGGCCGAAGGACTTGATTTCGGGCAGCACTTTCCAACTGCGGTCTTCCCCGATAAGTTCCTTGATATAGTCGATGAGCTGGTTGAAAAGGGGCGACTGATGATTGAGGCACTCTACCATTTTGTCAACAGCCTTGTCGAGGGTGGAGACAGTGTCGAGGTCAAGATTGATGCTCGCTCCCAACCCCAACTCACGCGCCAGATTACGCATCACCGTCTGGAAGAAGGCATCAATCGTTGTCACTTGAAAACGGCTATAATCATGGATAATGCGACTCATGGCCTCTCCAGCACGCTTCACCACCTCATCAGCAGAAAACCCGGTCGCTTCACACACCTTGTCCAAGTATGCCCGCGAGTCAGGGTCACCCACGGATATACCCCACAACTGACTGAGTATGCGCTGCTTCATCTCACCGGTAGCCTTGTTGGTGAAGGTCACGGCCAAAATGTTGCGATAGGCCGTCGGAGATACGACCAGATGTCTGATATACTCTACGGCCAAAGTGAAAGTTTTCCCCGAACCGGCCGAAGCCTTATATATCTGTAAAGTAGCCATGGTATCTCTTATTGATGAACTAACTGTAGAGGTAGCGTTTGATGCTCTTCTTGGCCGTCTTCTCAAATTCTTCGGGATGAAGACGTATCTGAGTAATCTGGGCATAGTGCGGCAATTCCTTGTTCAGCTGCTGACGGTTCTCCTCCATCAGCCGCTCCAAGTCCTGCATCCCTACCTTATTGGCATAAATCTCATCCCCGTCGGGATATACAAGAGCCACCAGTTTCTCCTGACGGAGCACCACGATGGATTCTCCTACATAGGGCATATTGTTGAGGCGCGACTCTATCTCTTCAGGATAGATATTCTGTCCCGAAGCAGTGAGCAACATATTCTTGCACCTCCCTTTGATATAGAAATACCCGTCGGTATCACACACGGCCATATCACCCGTATGAAGCCAGCCTTCCGAATCGATGGCATGCTCCGTGGCTTCCGGATTCTTGTAGTAGCCCGTCATGAGGTTCTCTCCCCTACAGACAAGTTCTCCGGGTATGTGCATCGGGTCGGCAGACAGCACCTTCACCTCCATTCCGTCAGCGGCTCTTCCGCACGAGCCCGGACGATGCTTCTCCCAACGCTCATGGCAAATGATGGGACCACACTCGGTCATACCATAAGCCATCGTATAGGGGAACTCTATCTGACGGACAAAATTCTCCACCTCGGCATTGAACGGGGCGCCACCGATGATAATCTCGATAAAATTGCCGCCAAACACCTGCATGGCCTCCTCACGGATACGGGCTTTCACCTTGTCGTTCAGAATGGGAATCTTCAACAACAATCTGCCCAGTCCGCTATCTACACGGGGAAGGATGTTTTTCTTGAAAATCTTCTCAACCACCAAAGGTACGGACGAGATGATACGCGGACGTATCTCAGCGAACGACTCTGCTATGATTTTGGGCGAAGGCATCCGCGTGAGAAACCAGATATGTGCCCCCGAAGTGATGCCGTAGAGAAAGTCATACATCATGCCGAACACATGCCCCATAGGCAACATGGAGACAATGGAGTCTCCGGGTCTGATACCTATCATGCGTTGGCAATAACGGATGTTTGAAAGCAGGCTCCGGCAAGAGAGCATGACCCCCTTAGAATAACCCGTGGTACCTGAGGTATAGTTGATGACCACAACATCATCCATACCGACAGAGGACGTCCAATGGATATGTTCGGACAAGAAACGGCAAGGATAACGCTGGCAAAAAAGCTCGTTCAAGTGTTCACGCACATAAGTGAACTTTTCCGAACGGCTCACCAA
>CAZTPB010000037.1:0-14140 GCA_964614555.1 uncultured Bacteroides sp. | reverse complement strand
TCCGGTTGTGTGGGAGTAACGATGGCTTACAATGGATTCTCTTATTGGAGTATTGCCACACAAAATATGGTTTATATGGGAATCGTAACAGCTTTATATTGGCATTTTTCACCTTGGAGACCCACATTAAACATTAACCTGACTCCACTGAAGGAGATGTTGGGTTTCAGTAGCCGCTTGTTAGTGACCAATATGTTCAGCCATGTAAACTACAACCTGTTTTCCATCATTTTAGGTCGGTATTACACCCCGAAGGATGTGGGATATTATGACCAGGCCTACAAATGGAGCAGCATGGGAGGACTTTTCATACTGGGCATGATTAACAGTGTGGCTCAACCCGTATTGGCTGAGGTGGCACACGACCGGAAAAGACAACGTCGTGTGTTCCGTAAGCTGATGACTTTTACAATCATCGTCTCCTTCACCCTGATGTCCGCCATCGGACTTTTGGCCGATAAATTGGTAATATTCTTTTTGACCGACAAATGGGCAGACACCATCCCCTTGTTGCAACTGTTATGCATCAGTGGGGCTTTTGTCCCCATCACCAATCTCTACCAGCAACTACTCATCAGCCGTGGACAAAGCGACTTTTACATGTGGGGAGTGATGGCGGAAGGGATACTTATTCTCATCTGCCTGCTACTGGCCAGCCCCTATGGAGTAGGAACCATGTTGAAAGCATACGTCTGTCTGTACATCGGATATGTAGGAGTATGGCATTGGATGGGGAGAAAAGAAAATATTAAAAGAAAATTGGTACATTCATGAAAGTATTAGTCATCATAGTATCTTATAATTTTGGACGATGGATAAGTCGGTGCTTGGGAAGTTTACGAAAAAGTTCTCATCTTGCAGATACCCTTGTTATAGACAATGGATCGAAAGATCAAACGACTGACATTATTGAAACGGATTATCCCGAAGTACGCCTTATCAAAGCTGGCCAAAATTTGGGATTTGGTCGGGCAAACAACATCGGAATGAAGATTGCATTAGATGAAAAATACGACTTTGCATTCCTGCTTAACCAAGATGCATGGATTAGTCCAGAAACCATTGGTACACTGATAAACACATCAATGATGCATCCAGAATATGGAATATTATCACCAGTGCACCTGACTGGTGCAGGAGACGCACTTGACAAAGGCTTCGCAGAATATACCAATGAAGACAAGAAAGAGATGTGTATGTCAAAAAAGGATGAGATAATATCGATTCCTTTCGTAAATGCAGCTTTTTGGATGTTGCCACGAAAAACATTGGAAACAGTTGGAGGCTTTTCTCCATTATTCTATCATTATGGAGAGGATATCGATTATGTCAACCGAGTGAAATATCATAAAATGAAGATAGGATATGTGCCTACAATATGGGGATGCCACGATAGGGCAGAACGTCCGAAACCTACCGGTAAAGCATTCTTTCACTCAGAGTTTGTATATCATCTGTCAGAATATGCCAATGTAAATTATCCTTTTAGCAAAGCATTTGCATACGGTGCACTTGCTTGTCTGAAGAAAATGAAGAAAGATATTCATTATGTTTCTATATGGTGGAAACTGATGAAGAAATCGATACAAACCGTAAAAACCAGAAAAATAAACCGTAAAAATCATCGTAATTATATATAGGATTTGTATGACACAATTCTTTAATTTAGAAGGAAACAAAAAGAAAGTGGCCACCAATGTAGCTTGGGCACTTACAGGGAAAATCGTCAACATGGGTGGAGCTTTGTTGGTGGGCATCCTTGTAGCTCGATATTTGGGACCTGATAAATTCGGATTGATGAATTATGTCATTAGCTATGTCTCTATTTTTACCATTATTTCCACTTTTGGATTGGACAATATCGAAATTCGTGAATTAGCCAAACATCCCGAACGGAAGGAATATATCCTTGGTACTTGTTTCTGTATTAGATTTGTTTGTGCATGCATAACTCTACTGTTGGTCATCCTATCCTTAATCATCCATAGGGCCGACAATTTTACTTCCACAATGATATTACTTTATAGTGTAACATTGTTTACAGGAAGTTTCAATTTGGTACGTAACTATTTTACATCCATTGTTAAGAATGAGTATGTTGTCAAGTCTGAAATAGCTCGTACCCTTATCGGTGCCATACTGAAAATAGGTTTGTTGTGGCTGAAAGCTCCACTTGAATATTTCATAATTGCCACAGCCTTTGATACAATATTGGTAGCAAGCGGATACTGCTTGTCATATCGCAAAATTATAGGTCATATCAGCGATTGGAAATTCGATAAAGCATTAGTTCCGTTTTTTGTGCGTGAATCGTTTCCCTTGATGCTTTCAGGAGCGGCAGTCATCATTTATCAACGTATTGATCAAGTAATGATCAAAAACATGATTGATGACGAATCAGTTGGCTATTTTGCTACCGCAGGAAAGTTTTTGGAACTGATACTGTTCCTTCCCAGTATCTTGACACAAACAGTAACTCCTTTATTAGTGAAGGTACGTGAAAGTGGAAAATCTGTTGAATATGAAACAAAGAAACGCCAATTCGTCAGTATTGTCGTATGGGTATCGATTATGTTAGCTACAATTGTCTCTATCATTGCTTATCCGTTGATTTATCTGACATTCGGTGTGGAATATATAGCAGCAGTACCCGTATTGCAAATTATGGCTTGGAAAACCGTTGGAATGGCCCTCTCTTCTTCAGGCGGACAAATTATTATTATGGAAGGTATGCAAAAATGGGCAGTCATACGCAATGTAATAGGCTGTATGGTATGTATAGGACTGAATCTATTGGTTATCCCTCATTATGGCATTGTGGGTTCTGCATGGGTCACAATCATCACGGTAATAATATCAGGCACATTAGCCAATATTTTGATTCCACCTTATTGGAAAATTTTGCGATTGCAGTTATATGGCCTTTTCTGCGGATGGAAGGAATTGGTATATATCAAGAGTATGATAACTAAAAAATGAGTTTATAAATGACTATAAGATTGTTTCTGAAACTGACTATGCGTCAAATAAAGATGGAAATAGCCTTCATTAAAGAAGCGTTTCATTTTTGGCGATTGACGGTCAAATACAATGCATCAAACCATACAGATAGAGATCTGCAAAAGATGCAATACACTCTGTTGCGTGAAAATCATACAATAGAAAAAGGAATGTCTATGCGTAATCCGCGTAAAGGTTTTGGGCAAGAGAAAGTTAACAATTTGCTTGTTCGATTGAACAGATATGTTGATTTGTATGCCGACCAAGATATTGAATTTCTAAATTATCCGCTCTCTACCATAAAAGGATATATCGATTATACCCGAGCAAGTGGAGTGGGCATTCCAAAGATTGAAAAAGATTTTGCCCAACTTATGACACGTGTTGGGAAAACAACGATAGAAACTCATGCCGGTATTGCCATAATAAATAAAGATGAAATAATTCAAACTTGTAACAGTAGTTTTGAATCACTTCTTCATAGTCGTCATTCCATTCGATATTTCAGTGAAGAACCCGTAAGCAAAGAGTTGATAGAAAAAGCACTAACCTTGGCTCAGCGCACACCTTCGGCATGTAATCGACAAGGTTGGCTTACTCATGTGTTTACTGGCGATTATAGCGTAAAACTTATCAAGTGGCAAGGCGGTAGTCGTGGCTTTGAGGATGAAATACGGTGCAGTATTCTTGTTACAGCAAACTTAAAAGCCTTTCTTTCATACGAAGTGCATCAAGCATACGTCGATGGCGGACTTTATGCAATGAATCTTATCAATGCGTTACATTCGTTAGGATTGGGAACCATTCCTCTCTCTTGTGGATTTTATCGTGAAAGACTTAAAGGGTTGAAACATTTTGACATTCCCGAAAACGAAGTTCCTATCCTTATCATTGGTGTCGGCCATTTGCAGCCAACATTCAATGTTGCCGTATCGGAACGAAAAGACATTTCAGTAACCAATACATATCATAAGGAAATATGAAGATAGTGATAGTAAATCAGCCACTTGGTAACCGTGGTGACGAATCGGCACATAAAGGACTTATTCGTGCGTTACTGAAAAGTCTGCCAAAGGTGAATATAAAAGTCCTGTTCGTCGGCGTTTCGCAAGATAGTATCAATCAGTTTGCTATCGAAAGTAAGCAGGTGGAATATATCAATCTGCTCAATAGGGAATCTTCCAATGCACTGATTTCTAATTGTAAACCTCTTCGCTTTTGCTATAGCCGGTGGAAAAAATGGTTCTACCAACGTTTCTATAAAATAGCCATACAATCTTTACAAACAGGAGACTATGCTTTGTGGAATACACAACCGATTGTGCAAAAAATCAAAAGCTATTATGCCGACGCAGATTTGATACTTTGCGCCCCTGGAGGCATTTGTATGGGAGGTTTTCAGAATTGGTATCATCTTTTTTTCCTAAAGTTGGCTCAGAAAATGAATAAGCCATTGGCCTATTATGGCCGCTCTTTCGGACCTTTTCCTACCGAAACAGAATTGAATCGTAAATTCAAGGCACTCAGTCTGGAGCTTCTTCGCTATTTCACGTTCATATCCATACGTGATAAAAAAACAGAAGCCTTGGCTCAAGAATTGTCGATTGATTATGTTCCCACATTAGATTCTGCTTTTCTCGATACTCCTCAGATAGATTTACCGTCAGCGGCACAAACATTATTGGGCGAAGCACCTTACATGGTCTTTGTACCTAATTTGTTGACATGGCACTATGCTTATAGTTCGATACCTAAAGAAACTATACTTTCATTTTACAATCAGCTGATTGATTGTATAATCGAGCGTTTCCCCAATTACCGTATTGTAATGCTTCCTCAAACGTTTAATTCAGCTTCCTCAAACGACATCCTGCTTTTTAAAGAGATTGCCGACATCAGGAAAGATGCCCGATTGGTGGTGATGCCCGATTGTTATAGTTCCGATATACAACAACGTATTATCCGCAATGCAACATTTGTGGTGGGTGCGCGATATCATTCTATCGTTTTCTCCATCAATCAAGCCGTGCCGTTTGTCGCACTCAGTTATGAACATAAGATTGCAGGTCTTTTGCAAACACTTGAAAAGGATGATTGCATGATAGATATTTCCAATATATTCACAAATGAGGTTTTGATACAGAAGGCTGTTGATGCATTCAAGAACATGTTGCCTAAATTGAAGGCTGATGTACAAGCACAAGCCAACGCCAAGCAGAAAACCGACGCTTGTTTCCAACTATTCATTAAAAAATGTTCGTGTCTATGACTCCTGCTTTATCCCCCATCATCCTATTCGTATATAACCGGCCAGAGCATGTACAAAAGTGTATAACTTCACTGCTGGCCAATGAGTTGGCTACGGAAAGTGACCTGTACATATATTCCGATGCGCCAAAGAACGAAGAAGCACAAGAAGCCGTAATGCAAGTAAGGGAATATATCCATACGGTCGGAGGGTTCAAAAGTGTAACCATCGTAGAGCGCGACCGTAATTGGGGATTGGCAAACAGTATTATCGACGGTGTAACCACTCTCACACACAAATATGGACGTGTCATTGTACTGGAGGATGACCTGATAGTGGCTCCCTACTTTCTGCGCTTCATGAACGATGCACTGGAGGCCTATAAGGAGGAGCCGCGCGTGGGACACATTCAGGCCTGCGACTTCACGCAAGACCCGTCATTGCCCGATACTTTCCTTATCAAATGGACAGGTAGTTGGGGATGGGCCACTTGGGATCGTGCATGGAACCACTTCAACCCTAACGGACAAGCATTGTTGGACGAAATGGTACGCAGGCGACTGACCCGCACCTTCGACTTCAACGGAAAATATGGATTCACCCGTATGCTACGACGTCAGATTGAAGGCAAAAACAACTCGTGGGCTATCCGATGGAATGCCACACTGTTTCTGAAAGATATGCTTTCGCTCAACGTAGGACGTTCATTGATACAGAACGAAGGGTTCGACGGAAGCGGCACCAATTGCGGCGGAGGAGGACTTTATGCCAGCAATCTGTGGATGGAGCCACTGCCGGTCGTCAAAATAACACCCATTGAGGAAAACATCGAAGCACGCTGTGCCTTCGAACGATACTATGCCCGCACCAATTCATTTTGGGCAAAAGCTGTCCGCCGCATCAAGCGGACGTTGAAAGGGGATTTTGGAAGATAACATCCACGCACCGATACCATTCTGAACGCACTTCCTGACGCATCCCCTTCATCAAAAAAACACTGTCAGGAGGTCAGATACGACAAAACAAATAGCTTAAAATGCTAAAAATAATAGAAAATGAATAGTTTTTTGTGATTTTTTGCGGAGAAATGAAAAAAAAGTTCTACTTTTGCTTACGTTTTGACATTTGTGCAATTAAAGAAATTAGAGACAATGGATAAAATTGATAGTCTTGACAAGAAGATACTGGAAATCATTTCCCAGAATGCGCGTATTCCTTTTAAAGATGTAGCGGCCGAATGTGGAGTTTCACGGGCCGCCATCCACCAACGTGTGCAACACCTTTTTGACATGGGGGTCATTGTCGGTTCAGGATACCATGTAAGCCCCAAAACATTGGGATACAACACTTGTACGTATGTGGGCATCAAGCTGGAGAAAGGCTCGATGTACAAAAGTGTGGTAGAAGAACTGGTGAAGATTCCGGAAATCGTGGAGTGCCATTTCACCACCGGCCCCTACACCATGATGGTGAAGCTCTATGCACGTAACAATGAACACTTGATGGATCTGCTCAACAACCGTATGCAGGGAATCCACGGTGTGGTTTCTACAGAGACGCTGATTTCATTGGACCAGAGTATCAAGAAGGAGATTCCAATCATTTTGGATTGACAGGGCTATGATGGCATTCCTGGATGAACATCATTTGGCAGGGCTCTTTATTGGGGTCTGCACTTTTCTCATTATAGGTCTGTTTCATCCGATAGTGGTCAAATGCGAATACTATTGGGGGACAAAGTGTTGGTGGATATTCCTGCTCTTGGGGTTGGCCGGAGTGGCAGCCTCTGTTTGGGTGGAGGATATTGTTTTGTCATCTTTATCGGGAGTCTTTGCTTTTTCTTCTTTTTGGACTATCAAAGAAGTTTTCGAGCAAGAGGAACGCGTGCGCAAGGGATGGTTCCCGAAGAACCCCCGAAGGAACTATAATTTTTAGCATGAATCGAAAAAAATGACTCATACGTTTGACCTCAAAGCTGATTATGCCAGCGTGCACAATTGTTTTCCGGCATATAAGGCCCTACCGGTGATTGGCATTACCGGCAACTTCAGCGAAGGCAATTGTACCGTAGCTGACGGATATATCCGTTCGGTGCTGGCTGCGGGAGGAGTCCCTTTGATAATCCCTCCCTACGACGATACGGACATATTGCTCAATACGCTCGACCACATCGACGGGCTCCTGCTCACCGGTGGTGGGGACATCAACCCGTTGTTCTTTGGTGAAGACCCTGTCAAGGAATTAGGAGGCATCAATCCGCGCCGCGACCGTCAGGAACTGCTGATGGCAAGTTTGGCCGCCGACCGCCAGATACCTGTCCTCGGCATTTGCCGGGGCATACAGATTATGATGGCAGCCTTGGGAGGAACACTTTATCAGGACTTCCATTCGCAATCGTCCACACGCTGCATCAAGCATAGCCAGGATTTGGAGCGCAGCTGTCCGTCGCACACCGTGTCGGTGGAAGAGGATACATTGCTCAAAAAAATAGTTGGTGGGAAGGAAAGACTGTATGTCAATTCCTTCCATCATCAGGCTGTCAAAGAGCCGGCTCCGGGTTTCCGGGTGTCCGCCCGTGCAAACGACGGAATCATCGAGGCCGTAGAATCGACTGAATACAAACCCATGATAGGAGTACAATGGCATCCTGAATGCATGATTCTTTCCGGTGACGAATCAATGCTTCCTTTGTTCGAATGGCTCACGGACGAGGCCATACTTTACCGCAAGGCACGCAGATTGCACGACCATATGCTGACGCTTGATTCACATTGCGACACTCCGATGTTCTTCGACCAAGGAGTCAATTTCCATACGCGGGATTCCAAAGTGCTGGTCGATCTGCACAAGATGACCGAAGGCGGACTGGACGCCACCGTAATGGTGGCCTATCTGAAGCAGATGGCACGGGACGAAGAGTCGCTCAAAAAGGCTACGGAAAAGGCCTGCCGCATTCTGAAAGAAATAGAGGATATGGTGGCGGCCAATGAAGATGCGGTGGGGATAGCCTGCACACCAAAAGATTTATACGACCACAAGCAACAAGGAAAAAAATCCATTCTGTTAGGCATCGAAAACGGCTATGCGGTGGGAAAGGAACTCTCACTCGTGGAACATTTTGCCAAAAAGGGAGTCGTCTATATGACCCTTTGCCACAACGGAGACAATGACATCTGCGACTCTGCCCGCGGACAAGGAGAGCATGGCGGAGTAAGCCCGTTTGGTGAACAGGTCATCCGCGAGATGAACCGTCTGGGAATGATGGCGGACCTTTCCCATGCATCCGAAAAGAGTTTTTACGACGCATTGGCTATCAGCCGTGTACCCATCATCTGTTCGCACTCTTCTGCACGTGTCCTTTGCGACCATCCGCGCAACCTGACAGATGATCAGTTGCGTGCTTTGGCTGCCCATGGAGGTGTGGCACAGGTCTGTCTGTATAGCGGATTTCTCCGTCAGGATGCTCCGGCCACTATTTTGGATGCGATGCAGCATCTGCAACACATGATTGATGTGATGGGCGTGGAGCACGTAGGCATCGGCACAGACTTCGACGGTGACGGAGGCATCATCGGATGTGCATCGGCTTCAGAGCTTGTCAACCTTACCCGTCAGATGTTGCGCAAGCGTTATTCTGAAGAGGACATTGCCCGCATTTGGGGAGGAAACTTCCTGCGCGTCATGGAGAAGGTACAGAAAAGCCGGTGTTGACTCATGCTGGACATACACTCTCACAGAAACATATTTTCACCGGATGCCGAAACACCCCAAAAAACAGTCGTCAGCCTTTCCGTAGGCGACGGTGAGTACGTGTGTACCTATATAAATAAGGAGAAGGAGACGCTTTTCAGTGCAGGACTCCACCCCTGGCAGGCGGACAGCCGTTGGGAGGAGCTGACAGAGCTACGCCTTCGTCCCCTTCTTGCCCTACCTCAGGTATTGGCCGTAGGAGAAGCCGGACTTGACCGGTTACGGGGTGGGGATATGGCATTACAACAGCTTGCTTTTGAGAGGCAAATCCGTTTGTCCGAAGAGTTCAGCAAGCCGCTCGTCATCCATTGTGTCAAGGCTTTCGACCTGCTCCTTTCCCTGCACCGTCGCCTCCGTCCTCAGATGCCATGGGTGGTGCATGGTTTCCGCGGGAAACCCGAACAAGCCTCTCAGCTCCTGCATCGTGGAATCTGCCTCTCTTTCGGTGCCCGTTATCAGGAAGAGGCCTTGCGCTTTTGTCCTTCCGACCGCCTTTTTATAGAGACGGACGAGTCCCGTACCGGCATCGGAGATTTATACCTCCGTGCAGCCGCCTTGCGCGGTGAGTCTGTAGAGAGATTGGTGCAAGAGGTGAGAAAAAACTTCCGTACCATCTTTTCCCATCCTTTGAATGACGACTGTTAACAGTTTCCGTTGACTACTTTCCGTCTTATTTGTTCCCGACACTCTGAAACCTGAGAAATTTCAACTTCTATTACAGCACTCCAACCCCTATTTTTTTCTATTTCTTGGATGATGTCCGATGATTTCCTGCCTCATCCGGGTAGTATCGATGTGTGTATAGATTTCTGTGGCGGCAATGCTTTCGTGTCCCAGCATGGCCTGTATGGCACGCAAGTTGGCTCCGCCTTCCAACAAGTGAGTGGCAAACGAGTGGCGGAAAGTGTGCGGACTCACAGTCTTCCGTATGCCGGCCATTTCCGTCTGCACCTTTACAATGTGGAACACCATGATACGCGAAAGTCCTGTCCCCCGGCGGAAACTTAAAAAGACATAATCCTCGTGTCCCCGTTTGGGAGTGATGTCTGCCCGTTGCTGGAAGTAAGCCTGCAGTTCATCCACCGCCCGCGGTGAAATGGGGACAAGACGCTGCTTCTTGCCTTTACCTTTCACACGGATGAAACCTTCTTCCAAATAAAGGTCCTGCATACACAAATGGCACAGTTCGGAGACGCGCAGCCCGCAACTGTAGAGTGTCTCCAGAATGGCCCTGTCCCTTTGCCCCTCTATGCGGCCCAGGTCAACGGTGGAGATGATGTCGTCTATCTCCTCCACGGAGAGCACATCCGGCAGGTGTTGCCCCAGTTTGGGCGATTCCAACAACTCCGAAGGGTCGGCCTGCAGATAGTCCTCCAACACCAAGAAACGGTAGAAAGCCCTCACTCCTGAAAGGATGCGTGCCTGTGAACGCGGATGGATGCCTACATCATAGAGTCCGGCGGCAAAGTGGTGCAGGTCTTCCAGCTTCACGTCCAGAATGCCGATACCCTCTGCCTCCAGATAGTCGGTCAGTTTCTTCAAGTCCTTCATGTAGGCATCCTGTGTGTTGGCAGAAAAAGACTTCTCCAATTTCAGATATTGCGTGTAGCGTTCATAGATCGTCGTCGCTTTTATAGTCGGCTCCATTGATACAAACAGGTCTTATGTCGTTTTTAGTTTGTCCTGCAAAGATACTTCATCTTCTTGAAAGAACATTCAAAAAATGCAGATATTCTTATGTAGAAAGATTCATTACGATGATGCATGAACCCTTCACCGCCCCGTTTTGTTCCTTATCTATGCCGACATTGGCAGTATCACAAAAAAAACAAATTTTATGGCTGAAACAAGATTGAAAGGCACCCCTGTACATCTGGCGGGGGAATTCCCGCAGAAGGGAATGACGGCGCATGATTTTGTGCTGGTGAAAAACGATTTGGGCACACTGCGGCTGAGCGACTTGAAGGGAAAGCGTGTAGTGCTGAACATCTTCCCGAGCATGGACACGGCAGTGTGTGCCACAACGGTGCGACGATTCAACCAGCTGGCCGCCTCCCTCCCCCACACGGTGGTGCTGTGCATCTCGCGCGACTTGCCCTTTGCGCAGAGTCGCTTCTGTATGGCCGAGGGGATAGAAAATGTCATCACACTCTCAGACTTCCGCCTGCACTCTTCCTTTGCACGTGACTATGGAGTGCTGATGACCGAGGGTCCTCTCAGCGGCCTGCTGGCAAGAGCCGTCGTAGTGATAAGCCCTGAAGGGAAGGTGGTTTACACAGAGTTGGTGCCTGAGATTACGCAGGAACCTGACTACGAAGCAGTAGCCGACATGATGGAGCGTATGTAAAGAGTTTGGGCAAAGATACAATTTCATCCCCACATTCACCCCTCACTTTCATTTCTTTTCTTTATCTTTGCACCGGAATTGGAAAAAGCTTTATGAAAATACAGATTATCAATGGGCCGAACATCAATCTGTTGGGCAAACGTGAGCCGGGAATCTACGGCAGCGCTTCGATGGAAGATTGCCTGGAAGCGTTGCGCAAGGAGTTTCCCGAAGTGGAGATAGCGTACTACCAGTCGAACATCGAAGGCAAGATGATAGACAAGATACACGAGGTGGGATTCGACTACGATGGCATCGTACTCAATGCCGGAGCCTACACACATACCTCCATTGCCCTTCAGGATGCCATCAGGGCCGTGAAATCGCCCGCCATCGAAGTGCACATCTCGAATGTACACAAGCGGGAAGAGTTCAGGCACCATTCGATGATAGCCTGTGCCTGTGTGGGGGTAATCTGCGGATTCGGACTCGACTCTTACCGGCTGGCAATAGAGGCGCTTTTGAGGTTGAAGGCTTGAAAAGGAATGCAAAGTCTTAGGGATGGAAGAATACATTCTGAGTCATATTGATGCCGAGAGCGACTACCTGAAGGCTCTCTACCGGGCCACTCATGTGAAACTGTTGCGTCCGCGCATGGCTTCGGGACATCTGCAGGGGCGCTTGCTGAAGATGCTGGTACAGATGATACGTCCGCAACGGGTGCTTGAGATAGGGACTTACAGCGGCTATTCGGCCTTATGCATGGCTGAAGGGCTGCCGGAAGGGGGACACCTGTACACGTTTGAGATAAACGACGAGCAGGAGGATTTCACCCGCCCATGGATAGAACAGTCGCCTTGGGCAGAAAGCATCACATTCATCATCGGCGATGCGCTGAAAGAGGTGCCGGCCTCAGGACTGGCATTCGACCTCGCCTTTATCGACGGCGACAAACGGAAATATACCGACTATTACCAGATGGTGATGGAGCATCTCCATCCGGGCGGATACATCATAGCCGACAACACTCTCTGGGACGGGCACGTACTGGAACAGCCCAAACAGACCGACCGGCAGACCATCGGCATACAGGCTTTCAACAACCTGGTGGCGGCTGACGAGCGGGTGGAGAAGGTGATATTGCCGCTCAGGGACGGCTTGACCATTATCCGTAAAAAAGAAGAAAACAAGATATAATATGGAAACAACCAGACAAAACAAGATTGCCCGTCTGATTCAGAAAGAGTTGGGCGAAATATTCCTTTTGCAAACCAAGGCCATGGGAGGCGTGTTGGTGAGCGTGAGCGTAGTCCGCATCAGCCCCGACATGAGCGTAGCCCGTGCTTACCTCAGCGTGTTCCCTTCGGAGCGCAGCGAGGAGATTGTGAAAAACATCAATGACAACATGAAGTCTATCCGCTATGAATTGGGCACCCGCGTACGTCATCAACTGCGCATCATCCCCGAACTGAAGTTCTTTGTGGATGACTCATTGGACTATATTGAGAATATCGACCGGCTCTTGAAATAAAGCAGTGAACCTCTCTTTCTACATAGCCCGCCGGTATCTGTTCGCCAAGAAATCGCACCACGCCATCAACATCATCTCCGGCATCTCTGTCTGTGGGGTGGCATTGGCTACATTGGCACTCGTCTGTACCCTCTCAGTCTTCAACGGTTTCCGGGAACTGGTGGCCGGCTTCTTCACCGCTTTCGATCCCGACCTGAAGATTACGGCCACCCATGGCGGGACGTTTGACAGCGAAGCCCCTCCACTCCGCCGGGTGTGCGAGCTGCCGGGAGTGGAAATTGCGATGTCCAGTGTGGAAGAGAATGCCATGCTCCGCTATAAAGGACGGCAAGAGGTGGCCGTAATCAAGGGAGTGGAAGAGAACTTCCGCCAATTGACGACCATAGACAGCATTCTTTATGGGAAAGGCACCTTCCGGCTGGCAGACGGTGTTGTCCATTATGGCGTGCCGGGCATACAGTTGGCATCCGTCTTGGGCACCGGTCTCCATCCGGTAGATCCTATCGAGGTGTTCGTTCCCAAGCGTGGTGTGCAAATCAATGTGGCCAACCCCACATCCGGTTTCCGGCGCGATTGGCTCTATTCACCGGGCGTGGCATTCGTGGTCAACCAACAAAAATACGATGCTTCCTATGTGCTCACCTCCCTCAGTTTTGCCCGCAACCTTTTCGGATATGACAGCACGGAGGTCTCTTCCGTGGAATTGAAGCTGGCAGCCGGTACAGACGCCGGTGCCATACAACGGCAAGCCCGCAAGCTGCTCGGCGACGGGTATGCCGTGCACGACCGCTATGAGCAGCAGACGGATGTTTTCCGTATCATGGAGATAGAAAAACTGATATCTTACCTTTTCCTGACATTCATTCTGGCCATAGCCTGCTTCAATATCGTCGGTTCGCTTTCGATGCTCATCATCGACAAGCGCGAAGATGTGCGGACACTGCGCAACTTGGGTGCCGACAACCGCCTGATTACAAGGATATTCTTCATCGAAGGGTGCTTGATTTCCTTTATCGGTGCAGCCTCCGGCATCGTGTTGGGGCTGTTGCTCTGTTTCCTGCAAGAGCGTTTTGGCTTGGTGGCGCTTGGTTCGCAGGGCGGATTTCTGGTCGATGCCTATCCGGTGAGTGTAGAAGTTGCTGATGTATGCTATGTTTTCCTTACCGTATTGATTGTGGGTTGCCTGTCTGTGTGGTATCCGGTACGCTATCTCAGCCGCCGGTTGTTGCCTTAAAGAAATTTGCGCCTGCTTCGTTTGGTCAATCTGATAGTATTCCGTATCTTT